>JBIKWH010000163.1:0-5144 GCA_044356435.1 Vicinamibacterales bacterium | reverse complement strand
CGCTGGGTGGCCCCGTCGCACAGCATGGTGTACACGCCGGACCTCTCGGACCAGGCCTCCCGTCGTGCAACGCACCGGGCCAACGACTGGCGTCTGACCTGGCAGGCGACGGGCAAGCAGAAGGTCACCTACTTCCACCAGCTCCAGGACACCTGCAAGTGCGGCGACGCGTTGAACCTTCCGTATCCGCCCGATGCTTCGCAGGGCGCGAACTATCCGCAGTTCCTGATCCAGTCCACGTGGAGCTATCCGCGGACCAACCGCCTGCTGTTCGACGCAGGCGCGACGGTGATGTACTCCAAGCTCATCGTGCACCGGTGGGGCGGGAGTCTGCCGACCGATGTGCCGATCCTCGAGCTCTCCACCGGCCTGATGTACAACGCGCGCGGGACCGCGGTGACGGGAAACAACAACTACACGTCCCCGGACGGCGCCCGGCATCACCAGTCGAACGGGCGCGCGTCGATTTCGTACGTCACTGGATCGCACGCCCTGAAGCTGGGCTTCCAGACGATGGAGGGCTGGCAGAAGACGGACCAGCAGCTCAATGACATCGCGGGGGTCGGCCCGGTGACCTACAACTTCCGCAACGGCGTCCCTGTGCAATTCACACAGTGGCGGTCGCCATACAGCTTCAAGTCGCGTCTCTCACCGAACATGGGCATCTACGCGCAGGATCAATGGACGATGAAGAGCCTGACGTTGAACCTCGGCGTGCGGTACGACCGCGTGCACGAGTTCGCGCCTGCCGTCACGCTGCCGGCGATTCCGGCCTTCGGCATTCCGGACCTGTCGTTTCCGGACGTGACCGACGGCATCAGCTGGCACGATCTGTCCGTGCGGCTCGGTGGCGCCTACGATCTGTTCGGCAACGGGAAGACCGCTGTGAAGGGCTACTGGGGCCGCTACAACCAGGCCGCGGGTCTTGGCGACGGCTACGCGCCGGCCGCGCGAATCGCCAACAGCGCGACCCGGACGTGGACGGACGCCAACCGGAACTTCATCCCGGACTGCAGCCTCACGATCAACGCGGCGAACGGTGAGTGCGGGCCGATCTCGAACCAGCTCTTCGGGCAGCCGGCACCGGCGACCACGATTGACCCCGACACGCTGCACGGGTGGCGGAAGCGGCCCTACAACTGGCAGACGTCCCTCTCCGTGCAGCAGGAACTGCGCCCGGGCACGGCGCTGACGGTCAGTTATTTCAGGACGAGCTACGGCAACTTCACGGTCACGCAGAATCGGGCGGTGTCGACGTCGGACTTCCAGGAGTACTGCGTGACGGCACCGACGGATGCGCGTCTCGGCGACGTGAGCGGCAGCCGGATCTGCGGGCTGTACGACGTGGTGCCCGCGCGGTTCGGACGCGTCGATAACTTCGTGACCTTCTCCTCGAATCTCGGCGATCAGTCCGAGGTCTACAACGGCGTGGACATCGCGATCAATTCACGGTTCGGCAGGGGTGGCGTGCTCCAGGGTGGCTTCAACACCGGCCAGACCGTGACGGACAACTGCGACATCGTCCAGAACAACCTGAACGTGCCGTTCACCGCGGGCGGCGGCGCCGCTCCGCGCACAGACGCCTACTGCCGCCAGGTCGTGCCGTTCAGGGCGCAGACGCAGTACAAGTTCGCGGTCAACTACCCCCTGCCCGTCTTCGGCCTCCGTGTCAGCGGCACGTACCAGAACCTGGCACCGATCGCCTGGACGACCACGGCGGTGTTCAACAACGCCGTGATCGCACCGTCGCTGGGCCGCAACCTCTCGGCAGGCGCGAACGCCAACGTCACTGTGCCGCTGCTGCCGCCAAACACGTTCTTCGAAGGGAATCGCATCAGTCAGTTCGACCTGCGGTTCTCGAAGATCTTCCGGTTCGGCAACGCGCGTCTGACGGCGAACCTGGACATGTACAACCTCACGAATGCCAGCAACGTGCTCGAGATCACGCCAGCCTTCGGTCCGAACTGGCTGCGGCCCACGCAGATCATGGACGCGCGGCTGTTCAAGTTCGGCGGGCAGTTCGAGTTCTGACGCGGCGCCATTACGGAGACTCGGTATATCGCCGGCCGCCCAGCCGAGTGAAGCTTGGGTCTTGCCGCGCCGGGGACTTCTGACACGGGTGGCGCTGGCGCTCTGCTGCGCCGGTGCCACCGGACCTGCCATCGCTCTGGCCGCGCCCGCGGACGTGCCGGGCGGCGTTCCGCCGACGCTCGTGCGCGACGCCGGGGGCGGCACCACCGTGCGCGCGGTGCGGCTCACGTCCCCGCTGACGCTCGATGGACGCCTGGACGAGGAGGTCTACCGCACCGTTCCTCCGGCCGGAGACTTCATCCAGCAGATCCCGCGCGCCGGCGTGCCAGCCACCGAGGCTACGGAGGCATGGGTGTTCTTCGACGACAGGAACGTCTACGTGTCGGCCCGCTGCCTCGACAGCCATCCGGAGCTCGAGATCGTCACGGAGGTGCGGCGCGACGGTTCGACGATGTCGCAGAACGACAACTTCACACTCGTGCTCGACACGTTCCACGACAAGCGCTCGGGCTACTACTTCCAGACCAATCCGCTGTCCGCGCTGCGCGAGCAGACGATGGTCAACAGCGTGATGAACGAGAGCTGGAACACCGTCTGGGACGTCCGCACGGCCAGGGGTCCGGAAGGCTACACGGTCGAGATCGTGATTCCGTTCAAGTCGCTCCGCTACCGGGGCGCGGGTCCGCAGACCTGGGGCATCAACTTCCGGCGGATCGTCCGCTGGAAGAACGAAACGTCGAACCTGACGCGGATCCCCGTCGAGTACGGCACCGCGGGCGTCACGCAGCTGGCGGTGGCCGGGAACCTCGTCGGCATCGAGGCCCCGCCGCTGTCGAAGAACTTCGAGATCAAGCCCTACGTGGTGTCGCAGTCCACGACCGACCTGGCGGCGCGTGCCCCGTTTACCAACGCGTTCAAGGCGTCCACCGGCATCGACATGAAGTACGGCCTGACGGCAAGCCTGACGGCCGACGTCACCGTGAACACCGACTTCGCGCAGATCGAGGAGGACCTCCAGCAGGTCAACCTGACGCGGTTCAACCTGCAGTTTCCCGAGAAGCGGACGTTCTTCCTCGAAGGGCAGGGCATCTTCGTGTTCGGAGAGCAGGGAGGCGATGTGCCCACGCTGTTCTTCAGTCGGCAGATCGGCCTCGGCAGCGGCCAGCCCGTGCCGGTGATCGCGGGCGCGCGGGTCACGGGCAAGGCCGGCCCCTACGATATCGGCCTGGTCAACATCCAGACGGGCGACAAGGCCTCGGCCGGCGCCGTGTCCACCAACTTCTCCACGCTGCGCGTCAAACGCGACATCCTGCGCCGCAGCAACGTCGGCGTGCTGGCGACGGCGCGGCGGCCGGGCGGGGGCGGCCGCACGAACGCCGTCATCGGGTTCGACAGCCAACTGGCGTTCTTTCGCAATATCGAAAGCACGTTCTACTGGGCGAAAACGTCGAGCGCGCACCTGTTGGGCGAAGACGTCAGCTACCGCGGACGCTTCGCGTATACGGGCGACCGCTACGGCATCGGCGTCGACCACGTCATGGTCGGCGACCACTTCAACCCGGAGGTCGGCTTCGTGCGTCGCGACGACTATCGCCGAAGCCTGGTGGAGGGACGCTTCAGTCCGCGGCTGAAGAAGCACCCCGTGATTCGCCGGCTGAACTGGGAGGCGAGCCTCGACTATGTGACCGACGCGAAGGCGACCCGGCTCATGGACCGCGTCGTGAACGGCTCGTTCGGCATCGAGTTCCACAAGGGCGACTCCGCCAGCCTCCGCGCGTCGGACACACGCGAGTTCCTGCCGGCCCGCTTCACCATCGCGCCCGGGGTGGTGGTGCCGTCGGGCTACTATGACCAGCAGAACACCTCTCTCAGCTTCACGCTGGGCCAGCAGCGAAAGGTATCCGGGACCCTCTCCACGTCCCGTGGTGCGTTCTACGGCGGCACGCGCACAACGGCCGGCTACACCGGCCGGGTCGTCGTCTCCCCGCATCTGGTGCTGGAGCCGGGCGTGACGCTCAACTGGGTGGACCTGCCGGTCGGCACGTTCAACGCGCGGATCATCACGAACCGGCTGATCGTCACGCCGAAACCGCGCATGGGATTCAGCAGTCTGGTCCAGTGGAACGCGCTGGCGCGGACGCTCACGGCGAGCGCCCGCATGTCGTGGGAGTACATCCCGGGGAGCGAGCTCTTCGTCGTCTACAGCGACGGCCGCACGACGACGGGAGCCGGCTACCCGGACCTGGTCAACCGGACGATCGCCGTGAAGGCGACCCGGCTGGTGCGCTTCTAGTCGAGCTGCTCGACCTTCACGACCCGCGCGCTCCGCTTGTTGGCGAACCACACGGTCTTGCCGTCCTTCGCGATCGCGAGCTTCTTCGTGTCGAAGTCGCGCGACGGCATCAGGTACATGATCACGTTCCCCGTCTTGATGTCGACGCGGGCGAGCCGGTCCGCCGTGTTGCTCGGCGCGAACACGCGGTCGCGGGCGTCGGGGTAGGACACGGTGTACGGCGTGAAGTACTTCATCGGAATCGCGTACTCCTTGACCGCGTCCGTCTTCATGTCCAGCATGCCGATCTTGTCGCCGCGGTAGAGGCTGAACCAGAAGCGATCCTGCTTGTCCATGCGGCCACGGCGGGGCATGGCGTCCTTCGTCAGCATCTTGATGAACGTGATCTCCTTCGTGGCGCCGTTCATCTTCGCGATGTAGCCGCCCATGAAGTCGGTCAGCACCGGGTTGCCCTTTGAGTCGACTTCCATCTGGTAGCCGCCACCGGTCGCGTCGGCCGGACGGTTCGGCGCCGAGCGGATCTGGAAGGTCTCCTCGTACGTGTTGGTCTTCCGGTCGATCTTGAACCACGGACCGAAGCCGGACCACAGCTTGCCGTTGCCGTCCATCCCGAGGAACTGCGTGCTCGCGTTGCTCGGCATGTTCTTGACGGGCTCGAACGTCTCGGTCCGCGGGTCGAAGCGCGTGATGACGCCGAAGGTCGACGTGGCCAGGTCGCTCGTCGCCGGGAACCACACGTAGCCCTCCGGGTCGATCACGATGTCGCTCGTGCCGGCGGGCGACTTCTTCGTGCCGGGCACTGCCCACTCCTTGAAGGTCG
>JBIKWH010000162.1:0-5176 GCA_044356435.1 Vicinamibacterales bacterium | reverse complement strand
CGGCTCGGGTAACGCCTCCTTCGGCGGCACCCTCGCTGTCACCGGCGCCGCCACGCTGAGCTCCACGCTCTCCGCTGGCGCGTCCACGCTCGCCTCTGCGTCCATCACGGGCGCTGCTTCGGTCGGCACCACGCTGGCCGTTACGGGAGCCACCACGCTCTCCAGCACGCTCTCTGCTGGCGCCTCCACCCTCGCCTCGGCCTCCATCACCGGAGCCGCGACCGTGGGCGGAACGCTCGGCGTGACCGGCGCGACCACGCTTGCTTCCTTCTCGGCGACGAGCGGCAGCATGAGCGGCGCTCTCGCCATGGGCGGGAACAAGATCACCGGCCTCGCCGACCCGACCGCGGCGCAGGACGCTGTGACCAAGAGCTACGCGGACGCGCTTTCGCAGGGCCTCGACGTCAAGGCGAGCTGCGTTGTCGCCACGGTCAGCAACATCACGCTCTCCGGCACGCAGACCATCGACGGCGTGGCCGTCGTCGCGGGCGACCGCGTGCTCGTCAAGGCCCAGACGGCCGGTGCGGACAACGGCATCTACGTCGTGGCTGCCGGTGCCTGGTCTCGTTCCGCCGACGCGGACACCTCGGCCAAGGTCACGCCGGGCATGTTCACGTTCATCGAGAAGGGGACCACGAACGCCGACAGCGGCTGGGTCCTCGTCACCGATGGCCCCATCGTCCTCGGCACCACGGCCCTCGCCTTCAGCCAGTTCTCCGGCGCTGGGTCCATCGAGGCGGGCGACGGTCTCTCCAAGTCGGGGAACACCCTCAACGTCAACGTCGGCCCCGGCATCCAGATCGCGTCCGACGCGGTGGCCGTGCGCCTCGCCACGACGCCGGGCCTCACGACCTCGGGCGATGAGCTCGCCATCCTGCTCGAGGGCAGCGCGCCTGCTCTCTCGCTCACCGGCGGTCTCCACGTCGTCGCCGATGCGACCAAGGCCCTGACCATCGACAGCGCCGCGGGCCTCCGCGTCGTCGCCGATGCAACCAAGGCCCTCGCCATCGACAGCTCGGCCGGTCTTCAGGTGGTTGCCGACAGCAACTACGGTCTGACCATCGACTCCTCGGCCGGTCTCCGCGCCAAGGTCGACGGAACGCGCGCCGTCCTCAACGGCTCCGGCCAGATCGACGTCGCGGGCGTGCCTGCTCAGTTCCAGATCGCGGGCTCGGCCGTGTCGTCTGCCTTCACCGCTGCCAACGCCAACACGCTGGTCGACGGCGCGGCGCAGGACGCCAAGGCCCTGCACTCGCACTCGGCCGACGCTGAGTACCTGACCGCCGCGAGCGGCCTTGCTGCGGCTCAGGCTGCCATCGTTAACGCCTCCGGCGAGGCCGCTACTGCGGGCACCACGTCGGCGGGCGCGTACATGGTCGGAGTGGTCGAGAGCATCGCCGCTGGCTCCGCTCGCATCGTGCGCGGTGGTATCGCGGTCGGCGTGCTCTCGGGCGCGACGGCTGGCGATGCCTACTACGTCCAGGCGGACGGGACGCTCGGCACCTCGCTGCCCGCGTCCGGCCGCTGCGTCATGGCCGGGATCGCCCGCAACGCGACCGACCTGCACGTCCAGGTCCGCGACTTCGGCAGCATCCTCGCGGCCTGAGGTCCATAGTCTCGCCGCCGTGCTCCCCTGAACCGGAGGCGGCGAGGAACGCCCCGGGGGCTTCGGCCCCTGGGGCCTCTTTCAAGGGTTTTTCCACTCTCTTTTGAGGTGTCTCATGTCTCTCACGATTCAA
The DNA here is from genome assembly GCA_044356435.1 of Vicinamibacterales bacterium. GTDB lineage: Bacteria > Acidobacteriota > Vicinamibacteria > Vicinamibacterales > UBA2999 > CANKJK01. The sequence goes on along the minus strand of JBIKWH010000162.1, from coordinate 3,437 downwards.
TCGGGCGGGTCTCTTACCATTCAGGGCGGCGGCGGCGGAGGCGGTGGCGGAGGCGCGACCGTCGGCACGTTCGCCAACCGTCCCGCCGCTGGCAACGCTGGTGCCCTCTACATCGCGACCGACTCCCCCATCGCGCAGTGGGTCGACGACGGCTCCGCGTGGCGTCCTCTGATCCAGGGCCAGGCTCTTGGGACGCAGGTGCCTGCGGCGAGCAACTGGACCAGCTTCGGTTCGGGTGCAACGGTGGCCGATAACAAAGGAACCTTGACGCTTACGCAGGCGGCCAATGGATCCTCGGCGCTCATGCGCGGCGTAACCATTCCACTGTCGTCCAGCTCCATGTTCGTGCAAGGATGCGCGACGATCGTCGGGACTGGCGCAGCGCAGGCTTGGTTGCAGATTGGCCTGCGCGAGGCCGCCACCGGCAAGTCCGTCACGGCCAACGTGTCGCTGGCAGTCTCTGGCGCGCAGATTCCAGGCAGTGCGCATGTGTACCGTCAGACCAATGTTTCGGATTCGCGCAGTAGCCTTGGTCTGATTTGGTCCGTGCCGTTCAACTCGCCTACGGCCGTTCGAGTAAGGAGAAGCGGATCATCGGTCCTGGTGGAGCTGTCTTCGGATTTTTCGACGTGGTATCAGATTGACAGCGTCTCCGGGGCATTTACCTCTGCGCCGGATCAGGTCTGTTTTGCTACCGCCGGAGACGGCGCCGCAGTCGCCACTCTCCAGAGCTTCAAGTACGGCTCCCTCTGATCCAGCTGATTGTCATTTCGTCGGCGGAGCGATGAGCCTGCCGACCTGACGACAACCGCGCCCCGGCTGCTTCCCAGCGGTCGGGGCGTTGTGTTAGCTGCCCACCATGACGCCCGGGACCAATGGCTCATCCGTGATCATCGACCATCTAGCCGCCGATGTGCGGCGCATTGTGGAACAGGTAGGCCGCGCGCCTAGTCCTGCGACGGGCGACGCCGGAAGCGGAATGCTCCGCTCCATCGCCGAGCTCATCGAGCGCGAGGACCAGCGTGCCGCGCGCGCGGCGCTGGAGGCCGAGATCCTGGCGAGGCGTTTGAATGTGGGCCGATGGTGGCAGCTTGCCGCCTCGGTCGTTGCTGCACTCGCGGCAGTCGGATCCCTGGTGAAGCCATGACCCTGATCGAGATCATCCCTATCGCTTGGCCGCTCATCACGGCCGCTGCCTCCCTCGCCGCTCACGTCATCGAGCTACGTTACCCGCGCGCCGCTGCGCTCCTCCGCGCCACGGGCCTCGACGTGCCTGGTGCCGTGCGAGCATTGCGCCCGCCTCCCTCCGTGCCCGAGACCTCGGCTCTGCGGCCCAGCGTGCCGCCTCCTGTGGCGCCCGAGCCTGAGCCCGCCCCTAAGCCCAGGAGGGCCAGGGCTGTCAAGCGGTAGCGCACGCGGCCGGAGCATGGTACCTCCGGCCACATGCGACACGGTGACAGAGGTACAGAGGTCCGCGCGTGGCAGTCTTGGCTTGCCGCTCGCGGGTACGCGGTCTCGGTGGATGGCATCTTCGGCCCCCGCACGGAGGCCGCGACGAGGGCGGCCCAGCGTGCGGCGGGCCTCCGGCCCACGGGTGAGGCCGACGCGGTAACGCTCGCTCTCGCGCAGGTCGGCTCCATCGTCGCCCCGGCCCTCCCGGCCTTCGATGAGCAGGCGACCCGCTACGGCCACGTCGAGCGGGCAGAGGCCGTCGTTGGCCTCGGAGCGGCCGACCCCGCGCCCTACTACGACCTGATCTGTCCCAACTCGGAGGACCGGGCCAACGACCGGACCTGCCGGGACATGGGCACCATGTCGGGCTGCGCGCTCACGGTGCGCGGGCTCTGGCTGCGCGGGGGCATCCGTGCCGCCTCCCTGCTGGCCCCGTACCGCGTCGGCCGGGCCGTGATCGATGTCGTGTCCGTCGCCGAGGCAGCGGGCGCTCTGCGGCCCCCTACGACGGCGCCACGGCCGGGTGACGTCATCGTCATCGGGTCGCCCGAGCATGTGCTCACGGTGACGGCCATCCGAGGGCAGACCGTGGTCTCGGTGGACGGCGGGCAGCGTGACTCAGAGGGACGGCAGACTATCCGGCGCCGGGAGCGCCTGCTTCAAGGGACGCACCTTGGCGGCCGACCGATCCTCCACATCGTCGACTGTGTGGAGCTGTCGCGCGCATGGAGCCGGGCCGATGGCTGACTGGCTCCTCGCCCTGATCCTGCTCTATCGTCCCGACCCCACACCAGCGGACGCTGCTAGGTATGCGTCGATCGCCTCGGACATGGCAGCCGTCGTCGAGGAGTCCGGAGGTGGGGACGCGCTTGCTCTCACCACGCTCGCCATTGCCATCCATGAGTCTGGCCTGCGCGCGGAGGTCGACGATGGGCGTGAGCGGGGGAGCGGCACGGACGTCTGCCTGATGCAGATCAGGACGACGAAGAAACGCGCCGACCAGCTGGCTGCCGATCGGCGCGAGTGCCTGCGCGTGGGAGTCCGTCTTGCCAGGTCGTCGCTGGCCGCTTGCCGGGCGCGGCCGTGGGCGGACAGGCTCGCGGCCTATGCCTCGGGTCGGTGTGACGCCGGGCAGACCGCGAGCCGGGAGATCATGGGTATTCGTGCGCGCCTTGCGGATCGCCTGTCGTTCCTCCGTCGGACTCAGGACGGGTCCTAGCATGACGCTCGGCACACACGGCCGCGAAGGCCAGGACCTCCCCGAGACCTTGCAGCGCCGTCTCCTCGTCGACGATGGAGCCGCGCTCTCGCGCCATGCGCGCGATCGCGAAGAGTGCGTTGGATACGGCGGATTCGCTGTAGCCCGTGGCTGCGGCGAGACTCTGGATCGTGATCATTCGGTCGGTCCTCTCTTCTTTGGCTGACTGGCAACTAGGGCGTCCCATTCCTCCGGCATGAGCCGGAGCATGGGCGCGCTCGTGTATCCTGCGGTCTTGGCCCATCGGGCAAGGGTCCAGGGCGTGACCCCTAGGCGGGCGGACGCCTGCCCTGGGAGCTCGCTCTGCGCGTAGGCGGCTGCGATGTCCGCAGCGTCCGTCGCCTCAATCTGCGTCCAGAGCCCTCGGCGGCGTGTGCCGACGACGGCCGGGAGGCGCTTAGCGTCGACCTGCCCACCTCGAGAGCGCCACCATGCGAGAGCGCGGACGTAGGAGCGGTCGTAGTAGCCCGCCCTCCGAGCCGCCTCGGAGAGCGAGAGATACCCCGGCGCGACCCCGCGAGGGAGGCCGAGGAGCCGGGCTCTCTCGCGCACGGCGATGACCGTGCGGCCGAGACGGCGGGCAAGGTAGTAGACGTCGACCTCCCCCCAGAGGGCGCGCAGACGCGCATCCTCCGAGGGCTCCCAGGTCATCCCATGCCGGTCGGCCATGGGTCGTGCTCTCCCGTGGTCGCGGAGGCGATACGGTAGCGAGTGCCCCGCGTGGTGC
>JBIKWH010000161.1:0-5204 GCA_044356435.1 Vicinamibacterales bacterium | reverse complement strand
CGGACAAGCTCGCGGCGGGTCTGGCGCTCTTCGGCATGGCGAACGTGCCGTTCATCTACATCTCGGTGAACTACTGGCGGACCATCCATCCGAAGACAACGGTGATTCCCAAGCTGCCGCTCGAAATGGGCATCCCGTTCTGGTTCTGCGTCGCGGCGTTCCTGCTGCTGTTCGTGCTGCTGCTGCGGCTGCGCGTGCGGCTGGAGGAGCAGCGGACGCGCGTCGACACGCTCTACCTTGCCCTGGACTGATCCGATGATGATGCTTCTTCGACGTGTCGCGCCGATGCTCGCCCTGGCCGGGCTGCTGTGCCAGGCGCCGGTGGTGCTGGCCCAGGCGCCTGCCGCGCCTTCCGCCCCCCAGCAGCTCGACGAGTTCGTGCCGCTCGATCAGCTGCCGCAGCAGGAACAGATTCCCGCCGCGAACCTGCTGATTCCGGCCTACGCCTTCGTCTGGGTGGCCGTGCTGCTGTATGTCGTCACGGTCTCGCGCCGTCTCGGCGCCGTGCAGCGGGACGTCGAGCGGCTCGAAGCGGACATCAAGGCCCGGAAGTAGCCCGTCATGCCGACGGCCGCGCACTTCATCTACATCCCCGGGATGCTGCTGCTCGGCATCGTGGTCGGCTGGATCCTCGGGTCACGTGCCGCGGCCGATGCGCAGGCTGTGGACGTGAAGCGCCGAGAGGCGCGCGCGGCCCGCGACCGCGAACGCCAGTCCTAGGCGGCACGCACGGGCGGGTCAGCGCGGCCCGGGACCAATCCTCGAAATCAGAATCGCCGGCAGCCCGGCCGCTTCCATCTTGCGGCGCGTCAGCGCGGCGTCGTACTCCACGCGGTGCAGCGTGCAGGTGTCGGCCGTGGTGTCGAGAATGGCGAACGCCGCCCGCCAGTCGCCGTCGCGCGGCTGGCCAACGGCGCCGGGGTTGATGAGCCAGCGTTCCGCCTGCCCGAGCTCAAGCGTGAAGGGCGCCCGTCCCGATGGGCCTGCTAGGTGCGTCCGTCCTGGTGACCCGGCAAAGATCGACGCAATGTGCGTATGGCCGAAGAGGCACAGGCGTCGGCGGGCGGATCGACCGGCTCGCTCGGCGTCGGCCGGCGTGTGCACGTAGAAGTCCTCGTCGAACGGCGCACCATGGCACATCTCGACATCCGCATCGATGACGACCGGACCGGTGGCCATCGCCGCCAGCGCCGTGCGGGACGCGGTCGTCAACTGGGCGGCGGTCCAGCGGATGGCGGTGCGGGCGTGCGGATTGAAGTCGGTGTCGGGGCTCAGCCCCGCGGCGACGCGGTCATGGTTGCCGCGGATGATCGTGGTGTCCGCCCGTGTCAGGAGGCGGTCGAGCACCGCGTTCGGGTCCGGCCCGTAGCCCACGAGATCGCCGAGCACCAGCGTGTGCTCGGGCGCGAGCGCCGGTGCCACGGCCAGTACCGCATCGGTCGCTTCGAGATTGGCGTGGAGGTCGCTCAGGACGAGATAGCGCACGGCAGAGCCTGTCCCAGTTTAGTAGCCGACCCACTCCAGCAGTCGCTCGACGACTTCATGGAGCGGGCGGGTGGCGTCGACCCGGAGGTGCGCGAGCTGATAGGCGGCCTGGCGGCGCATGTAGAGCTGTTCGAGCTGGGCGCGGTCGGCGGCCAGGGGCCGGCGGCCGTCCTGCGGCACCCGCTCGATGACCTTCGCGAGCGGAAGGTCGAGCCAGGCCACGGCACCCGCGGCCAGCATGGTCGCGCGGTTGTCCGGATCGACGAACGTGCCGCCGCCCGTGGCGACGACCACCTCGCGGGTGCCGGCGAGGTCGGCGACGACCTGACGTTCGACCTGGCGGAAATGCGCCTCGCCGCTCTGCGCGAAAATCGCGGCAACCGACCGGCGCTCGCGCGCCTCGATCAGGTCGTCGATGTCCTCCGCGCGCCAGCCGAGGCGCCGCCCCAGCGCACGGGCCACGGTCGACTTGCCCGCGCCCATGAACCCGACCAGATAAATTGACGTCGCTTTCACGCCCGCAGGGAATCGAGGATGGAGAAGAACTCCGGGTAGGAGACGGCCGCGGCACCGGCGTCCTCGATCGTCGACGGGCCCGCCGCGCCGAGGGCCGCGATCGAGAAGGCCATGGCCAGGCGGTGGTCGCCCAGGGCGTCCGCCGTGCCGCCGCTCAGGCGTCCGCCGCGTACGTGGAAGCCGTCCGGCCGCTCGTCTATGGACGCGCCGAGCCGGCGCAGGCCGTCGGCGAGCGACGTGATGCGGTCGCTTTCCTTGACGCGCAGTTCCGCCGCGCCGCTCACGATCAGTTCGCCACCGAGCGCGGCGAGCGCGGCGAGCACCGGCAGCTCATCGATGACACCGGGCACTTCGTCCGGCACGATCTCGGTGGCCGTGAACCCGCCGTGGCGCACCCGAATGGTGCCGACCGGCTCGGCCGCGTCGCTCGCCGAGGGCACCACGTCGATCGTGGCACCCATCCGGCGCAGCACGCCGATGATGGCCGTTCTCGACGGATTCAGGCCGACGCCGTCGATCGTCACGTCCGAGCCCGGAAGCGCGGCCGCGGCCACCATCCAGAATGCGGCCGAGGAGATGTCGCCTGGCACGGTAAGCTGGCGACCCGTGAGGGGCTGGCCTCCGGAGACGGACACGGTCGTGCCGGCACGCTGCACACGCACGCCGAACGTTTCGAGCGCCAGCTCCGTGTGGTCGCGCGTGGCGATCGCTTCAGTGACGCTCGTCGTGCCCGGCGCGTGGAGTCCGGCCAGCAGTACGGCGCTCTTGACCTGCGCGCTCGGGACCTCGGTCGTGTAGTCGATCGGCGTCAGCGTGCGGGTGCCGGTAATCGCCAGCGGCGGACGGCCGTCCTGGGACGCGATCCGCGCGCCCATCCGCTCCAACGGCACGATCACGCGGCGCATCGGGCGGCGGCTCAGCGAGTCGTCTCCGCCGACGACGGTGGTGAACGGATGGGCTGCGAGGATGCCCGACAGCATCCGCATCGTGGAGCCCGAGTTGCCGGCGTCGAGCGGGCCCGTGGGTGCGACAAGGCCGCCGAGGCCCCGGCCCTCGATCGTGACCCGCAATCCTGTTCCAGCGGGAGAGGCCTGCTGCTCGACACGCACACCGAGCCCTGAGAGACACCGGAGTGTCGACGCGCAGTCGCCTCCGGTGGAATAGCCTTCGATGGTGGTCGTGCCGGTAGCGAGGGCGCCGAGCAGAGCGTAGCGATGGGATACGGACTTATCGCCGGGAAGCTGGAGGCGCCCGCGCACCCGTGCGGCCGGCCGGACCGTTACGGCGCGCGAGGACATGTCAGCGACTATAATCAAAGACCGTCGCGATGCATAACGGCAACTCCGTGCGGCTCGACTTCTGGAGCGATATCGACATGCTCGATCTCGTGCAGGTGGTCGGCGATCATCTCGGGCGCCAGGCGGGACTCGACGACGAGGCTCTGCACTGGGTCAGCGTCGCGGTCCGCGAGTCGGTGACGAACGCCATCCGTCACGGCAACCGGTCCGATGCCAGCAAGCGCGTGCACGTCGAGTTCACGTATCTGGGCGCAGACGCCGGCCTGGCCATTCGCGTGCGCGACGAGGGTTCAGGCTTTGACCCCGACTGTCTTCCCGACCCGCTGGCCCCGGAGAATCTCCTCAAGCCGAGCGGCCGCGGCATCTTCCTGATCAGAAGCTTCATGGACGAACTCGAGGTGCGCCGTGCACCCGAGGGCGGCATGGAACTCGTCATGGTGAAGCGCCCCGCATAGCTGTGTCCACGTCCCCCCTGCTTGAAACGGCCCGCGAGATCGTCCTGAGGGCCGGAGAGATTCAGCTTGCCCGTCAGGCGTCCGGCTTCCGCATCGACAAGAAGGGCGCGACGGATCTCGTCACCGAAGTCGACCTGGAGTGCGAGCGGATGTGCCGGGCCGTGCTCGCCGAGCGCTTTCCGGACCACGACATCCTCGCCGAGGAGTTCGGTGGCTCCGAGGCGGGGAAGCCGGCGTCGCGATTCCGCTGGATCTTCGACCCGGTGGACGGCACGACGAACTACGCGCACGGCCTCCCGATCTACTGTTCGTCGCTGGGGCTGGAAGTCGACGGTGAGCTGACGGTCGGCGCCATCTACGACCCCAGCCGGCGGGAGCTCTTCACGGCCGAGCGGGGCGAGGGCGCCTGGTTGAACGGCGAACGCCTGCAGGTCTCGTCGACGTCGAGCCTCATCGATGCCCTGCTGGTCACCGGGTTCCCCTACGACGTGACGCTGCGGAAAGACGAACTGCTCGGCGTGTTCGCGGCGTTCCTCGAAGCGACGCGGGCGGTCCGCCGGCTCGGCTCGGCGGCCATCGACCTCTGCTACGTCGCGGCCGGCCGGTTCGACGGGTTCTGGGAGCAGCACCTCAAGCCCTGGGATGTCGCGGCCGGTGCGCTCATCGTGACGGAAGCCGGCGGGCGGATGACCCGGATGGACGGGTCGCCGTTCGACGTCAGCGCGGGGAGCCTCGTGGCCTCGAACGGCGCGCTGCACGACGAGATGGTGCGCGTGGTCTCCTCGTTCTACGCGTCCCGCCCACGGACGTAGCCGGCGTACGGGTCCGGTCGTTCGCCGACGTGAGGCGACTACCGGAGCGCCAGCGAGGGCTCTGCGCCGCGCCGGTACAGCGTCACGCCGCCACCCTCGCAGATGGCGCTCATGCCGGCAGCGAACGCCGGTTCGGCGCGGAGGCGCTGGGCGAGCACGTCGCCGCCCTCCGATTGCCCTTCAACCAGCATCCAGCCCGCCACGGCCGCTGGGCCGCGCGCGATTCCGAGTTCCCAGATCACGCCGTTGCCCTCGTTGATGAAGTCCGAGAGCCGGAAGCCCTCGGCGGAGAGCTCCTGCATGTAGTGGGCGAGCGAGCCCATGCTGGCCAGGATCAGCTCGCCGCGATACGCCGGCGCGAGGCATGCCGTCACGCGCTGCCGCTCGCGCGCTGCGGGGCGGTCCCACTGGGCCTCGAGCACCATCGGCGCCTGGGGCGAGAGTGGCGGCGTCTGCAGCCCGGCGGCGGCGACGACTACCAGCGGAACGGCCCATCCCGCGCGCCGCATCCAGCGCGTCCGGCTCGCCCAGCCGACGGCGAGCCCGGTGGTCAGGGCCAGTGCGGCCACCGTCGGCAGCATGTAGCGGATGCGGAACGGGTGGCCCTGGTAGAAGGCCAGGATCGCCAGCGCCGCGGC
>JBIKWH010000160.1:0-5225 GCA_044356435.1 Vicinamibacterales bacterium | reverse complement strand
CTGGACGCCGCCGGTGTGTATCACCCCGCTGCCGTCGACGGTGCACCGTTCGCCGCCCAGCAGACGCTCCTCGAGCACTATCTGCGGCGCGACTGATTCCGGTCGTCCGGAACAACGTTTCCGACCCGGACACTTCGCCGTCACGCCGCTGTTGCCCCCGCCGGGCACAGTGGAGGCATGACGGAGAGCCGTCGCGCCTTCCTCAGACTCTTCGGTTCGAGCCTGGCCGCCACCTCGTGGCCGCTCGGCATCGGCCCTGCCGGAACGGCGGGCGCGGCGCTGGCCGTCACGCCTCGACCGACACCCTTCGGCATGGGATTCACGCCAGTTCGCCCGGGCCACGAGGACGCGCTGCGGCTGCCACCCGGCTTCACGTGGGACGTCATCGCCACATGGGGCGACGTGCTGCCGGGCACCAGCCAGCGATTCGGCTTCAATGGGGACTACACGGCGTTCCTGCCGATCGGCACGAGCGGCGACGAGGGCGTGCTGTGGGTCAACCACGAGTACGTGCGCGACCCGAAGCAGGCGTTCAGCGCGTACGACCAGGCGGCGCCCGTCGTGCTCGGGCACGCAGCCACGCTTGACGACGAACTGACCGACATCGGCGCCTCGGTGCTGCACCTCCGCCGGACCGGTCAGCGCTGGGGCGTCGTTGCGTCGCCGCTGACGCGCCGCTACGACGTGCGCTCGCGCCTCACCCCCACGGGCCCGGCCCTCCGCGGCGCCACCGACGTCGGCGGCACGCTCGCCAACTGTTCCGGCTGCCACACGCCGTGGAACACCGTGCTGAGCTGCGAGGAGAACTTCCAGGACGTCGTGCCCGAGGCCGTGGATACCGACGGCCGCGGCACGGTCGGCGGACGCTTCAACCGGAACGGCGCGCACTTCGGGTGGGTCTGTGAGTTCGACCCGCTCGACCCCTCGTTCACGCCGGTCAAGCACACCGCGCTCGGCCGCTTCCGGCACGAGAACGTCGCGCTCCGCGTCGCGCCCGGCAGGCCGGCAGTCGCCTACATGGGCGACGACCGGATCGACGGTCACGTCTACCGTTTCGTGTCCACGCAGTCGTATGCACCAGGCAGCGCGCGCAACCGCGGGAGCCTCCTTGCGAGCGGTCGGCTCTACGCGGCGGTCTTCCATGCAGACGGCACCGGGATCTGGCGGGAGCTGGCAGAGGGGACGCCCCTGGCGCCGAATCCGAACAGCCCGCATCCCGCAGTGCCCGTCGGCGCGCTCCTGCTCGGCGACGTGTATCGCGACCTCGGCGCCATCGTCACGGACGCCTTCCACGCCTCGAACCTCGTCGGCGCAACCGAGTGCGGCCGGCCCGAGGACGTGGAGGTGCGCCCGGCTGACGGCGCGGTCTACATCGCGTTCACCGCGGCCGCCGAGCGCGGCGCGCGGCTCTTCTCCAACCCCTACGGTGAGATCTGGCGCATCCAGGAAGACGGCGACGGCACCGGGCTGACGTTCACGTGGACGCGCTGGCAGGCGGGCGGGCCGAACGACGCGGCTCGCGCGGGCCGCGTGTTCGCGGCACCCGACAATCTGTCGTTCGACCGCGCCGGCCACATCTGGGTCGTGACCGACATGTCGTCCAAGGCGCTCGCCGGAGGCGACCCGGCCTACTCGGCCTTCGGGAACAACGGGATCTTCGTCATCTCACTTGAGGGCGACGACGCCGGCCTTCCGCGCCAGTTCGCGTCCGGCCCCAGCGAGAGCGAGTTGACGGGCCCCTCGTGGACGCCCGCCGAAGACACGCTCTTCCTCTCGGTGCAGCACCCGGGCGAAGGCCACGGCGTGCGGCTCGACCGCGCCTCCCCGCTCGGCAGCAACTGGCCCAGCGGCGTGGCCGGACGGCACCCGAAGCCGGGCGTCGTCGCCATCCGGCGCCGCTAGCCGCCCATCTGACCTTCGTCGGCCGACGGGCCGTAGATCGAGGGCACCGGCACGTCGTTCATCCGGAGATACACAGCAAGCTGCGCGCGGTGGTGGATCAGGTGATTCATCACGAAGCTGCGCAGCACGGCCACGCGCGGCATGGCCATGACGGTCTGCCCGCCCGCCTTCAGGCTCCAGGTTTCCATCATGGTCGCGTCCGTGGTCCCCGCCAGGAGCGCGCGGGCCGTCTGCACCTTCGCATCGAACTCGGCGAGCATCGCGGCGCGCGAGGTCATCGTCACCGCCGCCTGCTTCGGCCCATCGACGGGCGCCACGTCGAACTCCGTGGCCTTGAGCGTGACCTCCGCCCACCACGGAATCTCCGACACATGACCGGCCAGCCGGTCCAGCGACATGGACTTCGGATGCGGCTTGAACGCGGCACGGTCCTCGGGCACGCGCTCCAGCACGCGGCGCGTGGTGGCCATCTCGTGATCGAACTCGGGTAGCAGAGACTGACTGATCGCGTGCGACATGACGCTCCTCCCTGAATGCAGGCAGACCCGGATGGTCGCCAGCGTGTGCAGGTTGCCATTGTAGAAGCACAGCGCTGAGAGCACCGCTTGACGACGGCGTCACGCGCGTCGCTTCAATCCGCGGTCGTGCGGCTGTCGCGTGTTTGTCGCTGACGACCGGCAGCATGTCTGTCTCAGGGGGAGGCCATCATGCCCAGCCACACGCTGCCACGCCGGACAACACTCCGCGCTTACGCCCAGAACGCCGACTGGAACCGTTTCTCCACTGCCGTCTCACTCCACGCACACACGTCGTATTCGCGCGAGGTCATGTCGGACCTGCCGCGCTACATCGCAAAGATCCCGCTCGTCGCGGGCCGCTTTGCGCGGTCGAGCGCCGGCATCGATTTCTCCAAGGGCTGGTGGCATCCGCCGATCAGCGCGCGCGGCGTCTTCGAATCTGAAGTCGCGCAGATCGAGCGCCGCTTCGGGCTGGAGTCGATTGTCTCGCTGACCGACCACGACGACATCGCCGCCGGGCTCGACGTGCAGCGGCTCTACGCCGCCACCCGCGCCCCCATCTCCTTCGAGTGGACGGTGCCATGGGAAGGCGGCTTCTTCCACTTCGGCGTCCACAACCTGCCGCCGGCTTCCGCCCGCGAGTGGTTCAGCCGTCTGAGCGCCTTCACCTCGCACCCGCGGCCGGGCGAGCTCGACGACATTCTCGACAACCTCAACGCCGTGCCCGGCCTGCTGCTGGTCTTCAACCACCCGATGTGGGACCTGGCCTGCGTCGGCGACGCGGTGCACCTCCAGGCGCTGCATCGCTTCATGCACGCGCACGGGCCGATGGTCCACGCGCTCGAAATCAATGGCTACCGCTCCCGCCGCGAGAACGCCCGGGTGCGTGAGATGGCCGCTACGCTCGACATCCCCCTGATCTCGGGGGGCGACCGTCATGCAATCGCGCCGAACGCCGTGGTCAACCTGACGGCGGCCCGGACCTTTGCCGAGTTCGCGGACGAGATCCGCGACGGCGAGAGCCACCTCGTGGTGATGCCGGAGTACTCGCAGCCGACCGAGCTGCGCAAGCTGGCCGCGGCGGCCGATGTCGTCCGCCACTACCGGAACTACCCGCAGGAGCGGCGGCACTGGACGGGGCGCGTGTCCTGGCTGCGCGAAGACGGCGTCCGGCCGCTCTCGCACATTCTGCCCGGCGGCGGGCCGCTGTGGCTCCGTTCGGTCATCACGGCCTTCCGGTTCGCCGGGTCACCCGTGTCGCGGGCGCTGCTCACGCCGGTCTTCCGGCGCCGGCCCGCCAACCTCGACCCCGGGCTGCTGCCCACGCTGTCCTGATGGCACCACTGATGCCTGCGGGAGCTCCGCGCGTCGCCGTCTTCACCGACTCCTACTACGAGGCGAACGGCGTCGCCCGGACGGCGCAGGCGCTCGAAGCCTACGCCGCGCAGAAGCGGCTCCCGCTGCTGCTGGTCCACGGCGGGCCGACGACGCAGGCGGTCGAGACCGGATCGGTCACGCGCCTTGAGCTCGGCCGCGCGGCGTGGTCGTCCTTCAGCCTCGAGCACGACCTCCGGTACGACCTGTCGCTCTGGCGGCACCTCCGGCGCGCCTCCTCGGTGCTGCGGCACTTCCGTCCTGACGTCGTCCACATGACCGGTCCGAGTGACGTCGGCCAGATCGGGGTTCGGCTCGCGCGGCGGCTGGGCCTGCCCCTCGTGGGCGCCTGGCACACGAACGTCCACGAGTACGCGGCCCGGCGCCTGATGCCGTATCTCAACCGGCTCCACGTGCCCGGCCGCGCGCGCCTCGGCACGGCGGTCGAGCGCGCCACGTTGAGCGCCGTCCTGCGGTTCTATGGTTTGTCCGATGTGATCCTCGCGCCAAACGCGGAGTGGATGACCGTGGCGCGTGAGCGGCTCGGCAAGCCGGCCTTTCACATGACGCGCGGGGTCGACACCGACACCTTCACGCCGGCACGACGGTCGCGGAACGACCAGGCGCTCCGCATCGGCTACGTCGGACGGCTCTCGGCCGAGAAGAGCGTCCGGGAGCTGGCCCGGCTGGAGCGGGCGCTGGTCGCTGCGGGCGCGCCGCGCTTTCAGATCGTCGTCGTGGGCGACGGAGCCGAGCGCGAGTGGCTCCGGGCCCGCCTGAGCCACGGCCTGCTCACGGGCACGCTGCGCGGAGCGGCGCTGGCCGACGCGTATGCGGACTTCGACCTCTTCGCGTTTCCGTCCGTCACCGAAACGGTCGGTCAGGTCCTGCAGGAAGCACTTGCCTCGGGCGTTCCCGTGGTCGCCATGAACGCCGGAGGGCCGAAGTACGTGCTCGCGGGAGCCGGCGGCGCGCTGCTGGCCGACTCGCACGACGCGTGGGTCCGGGAAACGGTCGCGCTGGCACTGGACCCCGACCGCCGACGGTTGCTGCGCACGGCCGCGCGGCAGACCGCGCTGGCCCGTTCGTGGAGCGCGGTGTTCGACACGGTGTACCAGGCCTACGCCACGGCGATCGCCCGCCGCCAGGCCGGCCACTGGATGGACGACCGCCACGACCTCGCGACGGACGTGGCCGAGGAGCGCGCCGCATCGTAGCCGGGCGGACGGGCCGGGCCGCTCGCCGCGGTTACGCCCGAACGCAGACCACGACGGCGGACACCTTCGGGACGTTGACCGGTTCGATGGAAAGAGCCTCGAGATCGGCTGCGGCGAGCACGGGCTCCAGCGGCAGCCGCCAGTTCACACCCGAGATCACGCCGGCCAGCCGGCCGATCGCGCGATCCACGGCATCCGACTCATGCGTCCGATC
>JBIKWH010000159.1:0-5259 GCA_044356435.1 Vicinamibacterales bacterium | reverse complement strand
GGCCGAGCTTGATGCCGGAGAGTTCGAGCGCGGCCAGGCGCTCGCTGACGGACATCGGATGCTGCGCTACTGCGCCGGTTGGTCCGCCGTGGCGGCCGGGCCGGATTCGGGCGCGGTCTCGGCGATGGCTGCAGGCGCGACGGGCGCGCGATCGCCGCCCATGAAGCGCAGTGACCGCGCCAGCGTGGCCTTGAGCTGACGGCGATCGACGATCAGATCCACCATGCCGCGCTCCAGCAGGAACTCGCTCCGCTGGAATCCCTCGGGCAGCTTCTGGCGGATGGTCTGCTCGATGACGCGCGGGCCCGCGAAGCCGATGAGGGCCTTCGGCTCGGCGACGTTGAGGTCACCCAGCATCGCGAAGCTCGCCGTGACGCCGCCGGTGGTGGGGTCCGTCAGCAGCGAAATGAACGGCACGCCGGCACGGTCGAGCCGCGCGAGCGCGGCCGACACCTTCGCCATCTGCATCAGCGAGAGCGCCCCTTCCATCATCCGCGCACCGCCCGAGCAGGACACGATGATGTACGGGCAGCGGCCGGCGAGCGCGAGCTCGGCGGCGCGCGTGAGCTTCTCGCCCATCACGATGCCCATGCTGCCGCCGATGAAGGCGTATTCCATCGCGGCGATCACGATGGGCATGCCGTCGAGGTGCCCGGAGCCGACGATCACGGCGTCCTTGAGACCCGTGGCCTTCTGCGTGGCGGCGAGGCGGTCCTTGTAGGCCTTGGTGTCGGCAAAGGTCAGCGGATCCGTGGACCTGAGCTCCGCGTCGTGCTCGACCCACGTGCCGCCGTCAAACAGGCTCCTGAGCCGATCGGCGGCGCCCAGGCGGAAGTGGTGCGCGCACTTCGGACAGACGTGCAGGTTGTCCGCCAGGTCCTTGTTGTAGATGACCTGCCGGCAGCCCGGGCACTTGACCCAGAGCCCCTCGGGCACGCTCCGTGCCCCGCCGGGCTTGAGGGGCTTGCGGGTCTTCTTGAACCAGGCCATAGGAGGTTGATTATAGGGGTCAGGCGCGCGGGACGTAGTAGCGCGTGCCGCGGTGCATGCCCTCGATCTGACGGACGAGATCGTCGAGGGCGTCGTCGCTGCCGCGCAGGTCCACCTGCGAGGTTTCCACGACGAGCAGCGGCGTGGCGCTGTAGTGAAAGAAGAAGTGCTGATACGCCTCGTTCAGCTCACGGAGGTAGGTCGCATCCGGCTCGGCGCTGCCGGGTTCGGCGTCCTCCCGGAAGCGGTCCTTCAGGCGGCGCAGGAGTACTTCGGTGGGCGCCTGCAGGTAGACGACCAGGTCCGGCGCGACGATGTCCTTCGCGAGCAGGTCGTAGAGCCGCTGATAGATAAACAGCTCGTTGTCGTCCAGATTCAGATACGCGAAGATCTTGTCCTTGTCGAACAGGTAGTCGCACACGGTCGCCTGCGCGAACAGATCCGACTGCTGTTCGGCGAGCTGCTGGCGGTGGCGGTTGAGCAGGTAGAAGAGCTGCGACTGCAGCGCGGCGCCCGGTCGGCCGGAGTAGAAGTCGTCGAGAAAGGGATTCTCGGTCTCTTCGAGCACCGTCCGGGCGTCGAACCGTTCCGCAAGGCGGCGCGCGAGCGACGTCTTGCCGACACTGATCGGTCCCTCTATGGCGATGTACCGGAAGTTCATCGACGGCGTGGCGGTTCCGCCGCCGGAGACCGCACGAGGCGCATGCTATCATCCCGGCGCCGTGCGGTTCACGGTCTCCCTCCTCGTCCTCTTCACCGCGGCGTGTGCGTCGGCACCGTCCGTGAAGCCCGTTACCGTGGCGATTCCCGAAATCACATGGGCGCAGAAGCTCGGCTGGATGATGCGCCTCGAAGACCAGCGCCTGCTGCGTGATCCGAATCCGCCGGCGCGGATCGTGCTCGCACCGGCGACGCCCGGCCGTCCCGAAATCCTCGCACCCGCGGAGCCGACCGACATCGTGGCGCTGCTCGGGGATCCGGAAGCGCGGGTCAGACGTCGCGCGGCGCTGGCCGCCGGACGGGCGGGTCTTCCGGAGGCGACGCCGGCGCTCATCGCCCTGTTGAAGGACCAGGAGTTCGAAGTCCGCCAGATGGCGGCGTTCGCGCTCGGCCTGCTGGGCGACCGGTCGGCCAGGGCGGCCCTCGCCGAGGCACTGACCGACGCGCATCCGATCGTCCAGGGCCGCGCGGCCGAGGCGCTTGCGCGGCTCGGGCAACAGGAGGACGGCGCCGCCGTCGCCGCGATGGTGCGTCGCCATCTGGACGCGGGTGCCGTGAAGGACCTGCAGGCTGACGACGAGCGCGTCGGGCAGGAACCGGCCGACGCCGTCCGGCTGGGTCTGCTCGCACTGGGCCGGCTGAAGGCGTATGGCGCGCTCGCCTCGGTGGTGCTCGGACCCGATGGTCTGCCGGTGTCGTCGTGGTGGCCCTTCGCGTCGGCCCTGCAGCAGGTCGGCGACCCGCGTGCGATCCCCGCGCTCCGGACGATGCTCGCCACACCCAGTCGCTACGCCCGCACGATGGCGATCCAGGGGCTGGGCGCGCTGACCGCGCGGGAAGCTGTTCCCGATCTGCTGCGGATCCTGACCGCGGTGCCGACGGATCGTGGCCTCGCTGTCGAGAGCCTGCACGCCCTGCGGCGAATTGGTGACGGGCAGGCCGCCCCGGCCCTGCTCGCGGTGTCCAGTGACGGCCGTTCCGATCCGCTCTTCCGTCTGGAGGCCATTGCCGCGCTCGGCGGGATGCCGCCTGTGCCCGGCACGGTTGACGCCCTGCTTGACCTCGTGTCCGAGGCGGACCCGAATGTCAGGGCCGCGGCCTTTTCAGCCCTGGCGCGCGTCGAACCCGACAGCTTCATCAGCGCGATCGCCAACATGAACGCCGATCCCCACTGGACCGTGCGTGCCGCGCAGGCCGAGGCCCTCGCCGTGATCGAGCCCGCCCGCGCCGTGCCGGCGCTGCTGGCCCGCGTCCAGGATCCCGACCAGCGCGTGGTCGCGCGGGCCATCGCGTCGCTCGCGGCGACGAAGAGTGCCGACGTGGTCGCGACCGTCACGGCGGCACTGGCGGCCGAGGACCTCGTGGTCCGGATGGAAGCCGCGCGCGGTCTTGGGGTGCTGGGCGCGCCGGCGGCCGTTGCGCCACTCGCGAAGGCCTGGGAGGCGTGGCGGGGTGAGCCGCACTACCAGGCCAGGGTTGCTGCGCTCGAAGCGTTGCACACGCTCGACCCGCAGGCGGCTCGCGCGCCGCTCAAGGCGGCGCTGGCCGACCGCGACTGGGCGGTGCGTGTGCGTGCACTCGAACTGCTGCGGGCGTTGGCGCTGCCGGAGGGGGAGACCGCCCCCGGCGGACCGGTAATCAGACCCGCGACGGCGTCGCGGGAGATTCCGGCTGATGAGTGGGCGTGGCTGCTCGCGCCGCCGTTCTCACCGCACGCGCGCCTCGAGCTGGACCGCGGCACGATCGAGCTTGAGCTCGACGTGACGGGTGCCCCGCAGACGGTGGCCAACTTCATGACGCTGGCGCGGAAGGGCTTCTTCGATGGCGTGCCGGTCCACCGGGTGGTGACCAGCTTCGTCGTGCAGGCGGGCGATCCGCGAGGCGATGGTGAAGGCGGCCCCGGTTACACGATTCGGGACGAGCTCACCCTCACGCCGTATCTGCGCGGCACGGTCGGCATGGCGCTCGATTGGCAGGACACCGGCGGAAGCCAGTTCTTCGTGACGCTCGGCCCGCAGCCGCGTCTGGACGGACGCTACACCGCGTTCGGGCGCGTGGTCGACGGGATGGCGGTCGTGGATCAGATCCAGAAAGGTGACGTCATCAGACGCGTCACCGTGTGGGATGGGCGGGAGGCGCGCTAGCGCCGAGTAAGAGCGGCGCAAGAGGGCCGGATGACCGGCGCCCCTCGCGCCACGAGGCACGGCAGAAACTACCGCTTCTTGGCCGTCTTCTTAGCCGCCTTCTTCTTTGCCGTCTTCTTGACAGCCTTCTTTGCCGCCTTCTTCGCCATGTGGAATCCCCCCTTTCGCAGTGTGGATTGCGCGTCCATCCAGCCTCGCCGCACACTCTGCCGCCTGGCACGTCGGGCGGTGAGGCTACTGGTTCGCGTCTCTGAGCCCGCCGTCTGAATGCGGGCGAACATCAAGAGGTAAAAAAAAAGGGGTGCTCGGTGTGAGCACCCCCAAGGCTTCCTGAAGAACTACCGCTTCTTCGCGGCCTTCTTCTTGGCGCCCTTGGCAGCTTTCTTCGCCATTTGTGTGCTCCTCGGTTGTTGTGGCCCAGCCGCGGCGAGTCACATGACCCGTCACAATTGGTGGGCTGAGCCATCAGCCCTCATACCAGATGTAGATTACGAGCGACGTCAGATCGCTGTCAAGCACAAAAGTAAGCAGGTTGTCAAAAAGTTCGGCCACGCCGCCACGCCCAATCGCGTTACCGGTGTCAAGTAACGCACGTCACCGGCGACCGGGCGTTCACGGTGCGCGAAGTCGCTCGCGCGCGCGCTTCGCGTCGGCGACGGTGCGTGCGTCCGCACCGAAGACCTGCTCCGCTCGTCGATAGAACTCGCTGGCCCGCGCGCGATCACGTTGCCGCTCCGCGATGGCACCGGACTCGAGACAGGCGGCCGCATAGAGAGTGGGCGCCTGCTCGGGCCGTGCGCTGAGCACACGGGCGAGCGCCTTCTGCGCGCCGGCATCGTCGCCCATCGCGAGGAGCAGCCGCGCCTCGCGATAGCGATGGACCGGATCCGCCGGCCGGAGCGCGACGGCCTGCGCGATCATGGGCGCCGCGGCGCGGGTGTCCCCGCGTTCGAGTGCGCGCCACCCCTGGAGTGACGCGCGATACGCGGCCGCTTCATCCGCTGCGGGCGCATGCCTGAGGCCGGCCCGCGCCTTGTCCGCGACCTCGCCGCCACCAGGGACGAGTGCGAGCGCCGCGCGGTATTCCACCTCCGCCTCGGAGCGCAGGCCCATCCGGTTCAAGGCATCGCCCAGCTGCTGCCGCGCCCTGGCCACGACGCCGGCCGGGGCGGTCGGCTTGCTGGCGATCAGGGCCCGCAACTCCGTCACCGCGAGGTCTGTCTCGAACAGCCGGTCAAGCTGTGCGGCGATGCCGAGGCGCGCGAACGCCAGCGCCATGGCGGCCTGCCGCACCCGCCCGGCCTTCGCCGCGTCGGCCAGTTCACGCCAGGTCTGAAGGCTGCCCGCCGTGTCATGAAGGTAGACCTCCTGAACCTCCGCGATGGTCTGCGCGAAGTGCGGATTC
>JBIKWH010000158.1:0-5299 GCA_044356435.1 Vicinamibacterales bacterium | reverse complement strand
CTGCCGCTCATCATCTTCGCGGAGACGGGCCTGCTCATCGGCTTCTTCCTCCCGGGCGATTCGCTGCTCGTCACGGCCGGGCTCTTCGCCGCCAAAGGCGACCTGGATCTCGGGCTGCTGATCGTCACGCTGATTCCGGCCGCGATCGTCGGCGACGCCGTG
Organism: Vicinamibacterales bacterium; assembly: GCA_044356435.1. Lineage (GTDB taxonomy): Bacteria > Acidobacteriota > Vicinamibacteria > Vicinamibacterales > UBA2999 > CANKJK01. Next base: position 5,137 of record JBIKWH010000158.1, on the reverse strand, counting down.
GGCTACTGGATCGGCAAGCGGACGGGCACGGCCCTCTACAGCCGCAAGGACTCGTTCTTCTTCCGGCAGGAGCACGTGCGGATCACGCGGGCGTACTACGAGAAGCACGGGCCGATCACGATTGTGCTGGCGCGGTTCATTCCGATCGTGCGGACGTTCGCGCCGATGGTCGCCGGCGTGGCGGAGATGGGCTACAAGCGCTTCGCCACCTACAACATCCTCGGCGGCGTGATCTGGATCGTGTCCACTGCGGTAGGCGGGTACTGGCTCGGCAGCCTGGTGCCGAACATCGAGCAGCAGATCCACTATCTGGTGGCGGGCGTGATCCTCGCCTCGCTGATCCCGCCGTTCATCGCGTGGTGGCGCAACCGATCGGCGTCTACTCCACCGACGCCCTAAGCCACGCCAGATAGGCGCTGCCGCCGTCTGCCACGGGCAGCGCGAGCAGCTCCGGCACGTCGTACGGGTGGTTGGCGACCAACCACGTTTTCAGATCGTCCATGCGCGCAGCAGTCGTTTTGATCATGACCTGCTGTTCCGCGGCCTGCTCGATCGTTTCCTGTCCCGCGTCGTCCTTCCACCGGTACACTGACCGGATCGCCGGGAGCACACTGACGCACGCAGCGAGCCGTGCGTCGACCAGCCGGTGGCCCCAGGCGGGCGCATCGAGATCCGCCGGCAGCGTCGTGAGCACGATGAGAGCGTCAGTCATGAACAGATGGCCTTGTACTTTTCACACCGAATTGGTACTTTGGACTTGTACTTCGGATCGAAACGCGGTACTTAACACTTGTACTTCGATCAGGGACGCGGTACTTTAACCACCGGACCCGTGTGACGCCGCCCGCTTCGGACCCTTCAGCCGCACTGACGGCACTCGCCCGCCGCATCGGGAAACGTGCGCTTCCGGCGCTGTTTGTCCTCATCGCTGCGGTGGTGGTCGTCGACGCCATCGTCGGCGACAAGGGGCTGATGGCCATGCTGAAGGCGCGCCAGCAGTATCGCGCGCTCGAACAGGCCCTCGGGCAGGCCAAGTCCGAGAACGCCCGGCTTCGCGAGGACGCGCGTCGCCTCCGCGAGGATCCCTCGGCCATCGAGGAGATCGCGCGCCGAGAGCTTGGCCTCATCCGGCCCGGCGAGAAGCTCTTCATCATCAAGGACGTCCAGGGTCCCGCTCCGCAGTAACGCGGCGCCCGCAGCCTCCCCAGGGGCACGAGCTAGGGCCAGCCGCGTCACACCGGGGCGGCTATAATCCGCCCTGGAGGATCGCCCATGGAACGCCGCACGGCCGCCGAGTTTCCCCAGGAACTGCTCAGCCTCTTCGACACGTACGTCCACGGCGGCATCGACCGTCGCGGCTTCCTGGATGGCGCCGCACGTTACGCGACCGGTGGCGTGACCGCCGCCGCCCTGTTCGAGATGCTGCGCCCGAACTACGCGCTGGCGCAGCAGGTGGCCAAGGACGACTCCCGCATCACGACGAGCTACATCACCTACCCCTCCCCGCAGGGCTACGGCCAGGTGAAGGGCCTGCTCGCCAAGCCGGCCGTCGGCAGCGGCAAGCGTGGGGCTGTGCTCGTGATTCACGAGAATCGCGGCCTCAATCCCTACGTCGAGGACGTGGCGCGCCGCGCGGCCGTGGCCGGCTTCCTGGCGCTCGCACCCGATGCCCTCACGTCGCTGGGCGGGTATCCGGGCACCGATGAGAAGGGCGTCGAGATGCAGCGCAGCCTCGACGGCGCCAAGCTGCAGGAAGACTGGATCGCCGGCGTGCAGTATCTGAAGACGCATGCGGAGTCGAACGGCAAGGTGGGCGCGGTGGGCTTCTGCTACGGCGGCGGCATCTGCAACACCCTCGCGGTGCGCGTGCCGGACCTCGCCGCCTCCGCGCCGTTCTACGGACGCCAGCCCGCCGCGGCCGACGTGGCGAAGATCAAGGCGCCGCTGCTCATTCACTACGCCGGGCTGGACCAGGGCGTGAACGCCGGGGCTGCCGCGTACGAGGAGGCCCTCAAGGCCAACAACGTGCGCTACACGCAGCACATGTATCCGAACGTCAATCACGGCTTCCACAACGACACGACGCCCCGCTACGACAAGGCGGCCGCCGATCTCGCGTGGCAGCGCACGGTCGACTTCTTCAACCAGTACCTGAAGTAACCGGGAGTTCCATGCGCATCCGTTTCTCGCGGGTTCCCGTCCTCGTCGCGGGCCTCGCCTGTGCCCTCGCCGGGACCGCCGGCGCGCAGACGCCCGCCGCGGCACCGAGCCGGAATGTCTGGGTGCAGGCGCTGACCGGCCTCAACGCGTTGAACACCGCGTCGGTGGTCTACAGCGGACTGGGCACGGCGATCATCTCGGGCAACACGCTGCAGCCCGTCTCCGCCTTCCGCGTCGCGATCAACTACGGCATGGAGATGCTCGCCGTCGAGGTCGACCAGGCCGAGAAGCCGCATCACCTCGGGCAGTACCTGGCGGAGGGCAAGGCCTGGGACGTCGTCGAGAAGAAGCTCGTCGCGAGACCCACCACCGTGGCCGAGCGGGTGCGCCTGATCGCCATGACGCCGCAGGGCGTGATGAAGGCCGCCCAGGACGCCGGCACCAAGCGCGTGATGGCCGACGAGATGCTGGACGGCACACGCGTCACGACCATGACGATCCCCGTCGGCACGGCGCGGCTGAAGGCCTACTTCGACGACAAGACCATGATTACGCGCGTGCACACGCTCTCCGGCGACGGGTCGGCGGGCAAGGACGTGGTGGAGTTCCTCTACAGCGGCTATCGAAACTACGACACGCTCACGCCGCTACTGGGTCCGCCGCCGGGTGGCGCGGCCTCAGCGATGGCCTACGGCGGGATCCCGTTCCCGTCGCACATCGTCCAGAAAGTGAACGGCGCCGTCATCCTGGACATCGGCCTCACCGAGGTCGTGCTGAATCAGGGTGTGACCATCGAGGTGCCGCCCTCGGTCGAACGCGCACACGCCAGGAAGTAGATCCAAGGAGATCTGATGACACGTCGCCTGCTCGCCGCCATCCTCGCGCTCGCCGCACTGCCGTCACTCGCAGCGGCCCAGAACCCCTTTGGCAACAAGAAGTTCCTCCAGGGGCTCATGTCGCTCAACTCCCCCAACGTCGCCTCCGTGGTGTACGTCGGCACGGCCGCGGACGCCCGCTACACCGTGTCGATCAACTACGGTTTCGGCACCCGGCAGGTGGACATCCAGAAGTCCACGAAGCCGAAACGCGTCGTGACGTCGCTCGCCAACGGCGTGGGCTGGGTGGTGACCGACGGGAAGAATCCGACCGCCGTGCCGGCCGTGGCCGCGCAGTACGAGACGGCGATCGCAATGACGCCGCACGGCATCTTCAAGTACGCGCAGATGCCGGAGTCGAAAGTGGTCGTCGCGGATGAGCCGGGTCCCGGTGGCAAGCCCGCGACCACCGTCACGCTCACCGTGGCCGGTGGCCGCATCAAGGCCACGCTCAACGAGGCCAGCCTGGTCGCCCGTGTCGAGACGCTGCCAGCCGACGGCAGCGCGCCGCTCGTGGTCACGTATGACGACTACCGCGACGTGGACGGCATGAAGTTCCCGTTCCGCATCACGGAGAAGCAGGGCGACCGCACGGTGGATCTGACGCTGACGGAGGTGAAGCCGAACGCGGGCTTCTACGTGGAACCGCCGGCAAAGCTGGCCGCGCCGAAGAAGTAGCCGGGCTGGGTGTGTTACAGTAGGTTTTCCTGACGCGGGGTGGAGCAGTCCGGTAGCTCGTTGGGCTCATAACCCAAAGGTCGCAGGTTCAAATCCTGCCCCCGCAACCAAGACATCGAGAGAGGGGCGTCCGTTCACCGGACGCCCCTTTTGTTTTGAGAGGCCTGTGACCACACCCTCGAAAGGAGCCGGATTCATGGCGTTTTCTCTGACGGGCAAGACCGCGATCGTGACGGGTGCCGGACGTGGGATCGGACGGGCCATCGCGGTTCAACTGGCCGCCCTCGGGGCGTCAGTGATGGTCAACGATCTCGACGCGTCCGTGCTGGGTGAGACGGAGGCACTGCTGACCGCCTCGGGTGCGAAGGCGGCGGCGCTGGCGGGCGACCTCACGGACCCGGCGCTCCCTGACGCGCTGGTCGCCGCCACGCTCGAGCGGTTCGGCGCGGTCGACATCGTCGTCAACAACGCCGGCTACGCGTGGGACAGCGTGATCCAGAAGACGACGGATGAACAGTTCCAGGCGATGCTCGACATTCACCTGGTCGCCCCGTTCCGGATGATGCGGGCCGCCTCGGAGCACATCCGCAGCTCGGCGAAGCGCGAAGCCGCCGAGGGCCGCCGGGTGATGCGGAAGGTCGTCAACATCACGTCGATCGCCGGTACGGACGGCAACCCCGGACAGGCCGGCTACTCCTCGGGCAAGGCCGGCGTGCTTGGCCTCACCCGCACGATGGCCAAGGAGTGGGGGCGCTACAACGTCAACGTCAACGCCGTCGGCTTCGGCCTGATCGGCACGCGACTGGTGCAGCCACTCGGCGGCGCCGATTCACAGTTCACCATCCACGGCAAGCAGATCGGCATGGGCGTCCAGCCCGCCCTGCTCGAGGAGGCCGCCAAGCGGTGTCCGCTCGGTCGAGTCGGCACGCCGGAGGAAGCGGCGAGCGCCGTCGTGTTCTTCTGCTCCCCGCTGTCCGACTACGTGTCGGGTGAAGTCCTGATCTGCGGCGGCGGTTACCACTTCTAGCTCGGAGCGGGCGCTGCGGCCGGCGTCGCACCAGGTGCGACGGGCGGCGGCGGAGGCGGTATCCTGAGTCGTGCTGCGCGCCATCGTCGCCGCCATGGTCATCGGGTGGATTGCTCCACAGGGCACGTGGGCCGCGCAGCGGTCCACGACCTTCACCCGCGATGTCGCCCCCATCCTCTACACCCACTGCGTCGAGTGCCACCGCCCCGGCGCGGCCGCGCCGTTCAGCCTGCTGAGCTTCGCGGACGCCCGCGCCAAAGCCCGCCTGATCGCGATCACCACCGAGCGGCGCGTCATGCCGCCCTGGCAGCCGCTGGCGGAGGGTCCGGCGCTCAAGGGAGCCCGCCATCTGGGCGACGACGAGCGGCGCGTGCTGCAGCAATGGGTCGCCGACGGC
>JBIKWH010000157.1:0-5300 GCA_044356435.1 Vicinamibacterales bacterium | reverse complement strand
CCCGGAGCGGCGCGCCGCCCCGGCGCCACTCGCGGACTGCGCAGACGTTCGCCGTGCCATCCGGCAACGGGGCAATGCCCACGTAGCCGTCCTCCCGGATGTGCATCTCGCCACGGTCCGTGAGGCCGGCCACCTCGGCGTAGATGGCGCCGTAGGCCCACCGCTGGGGACGCGCGGCGAACCGCGAGAGTCCGAGCCCGAACGCCAGCCGTGAGTGCCGGCCGTCAGCCGCCACGACGAGGTCTGCGTCGTAGCGGCGGCGCGCGCCGTGCGCGGTGCCTTGCACGCCCGTCACCCGTCCGTCCTCGACCGCCGGCTCGTCGACGCGTACGCCGGTCTCGACCACGACGCCGGCCTCGGCGGCGGCGTGCAGCAGGATCTCGTCGAGCACGCGACGGCGAATCGCCACGCCGAACAGGCCAGGCCCGTAGGCACCCTCGACGCGTGCGCGTCCGGGTCCCGTCACCACCATGCCGCTGATCCGTTTCGCGACGCCCACGATCGGCTCCGCCACGCCGAGCGCGCCGAGCATCGCCCACGCACCGGGATTCACCGTATCGCCGCAGAGTTTGTCGCGCGGGAACACGTCGCGGTCGAGCAGCCGCACACGCACACCGGCCCGCGCGAGCAGGAGCGCCGTGAGACTACCGGCCGGACCGCCGCCGACGACCAGCGCCTGAGGTGTCACCGGCAGTCAGGCCCGCCCAAGAACAATCGCGCTGTTCTTGGAGCCGAAGCCGAGACAGTTGCAGAGCGCCGCATCGATCTGCACGGCCCTCGGGTGGTTGGGGATGAAGTCCATGTCACACGCCGGGTCCGGCGTGTCGAGGTTGATCGTGGGCGGCAGGATGCCCCGCGAGAGCGCCAGCGCCGTGCTGACGATGCCCGCCGCGCCGCTCGCGCCCTGCGGGTGGCCGATCATCGACTTGGTCGACGACCCCGGCACGCGGTCCGCCAGCGCGCCGAACACCTTGCGCACCGACCGCGACTCCACGGCGTCGTTCAACTGCGTCGACGTGCCGTGGTAGTTGACGTAGCCGATCTCCTCACGCGCCCGCCCCGATCGCTCGAGGGCGGTCGTCATGCACCGGATGATCTCGACGCCGTCGGGTTCGAGCTGCACGCGGTGATAGGCGTCGCAGGTGGAGGCATAGCTTTCGACGATCGCGTAGGGCCTGACTCCACGCGCCCGCGCCCGATCCTCCCGCTCCAGCACGAACATCCAGGCGCCCTCGCCCAGCACGAAGCCGTCGCGGTCCTTGTCGAACGGCCTCGAGGCGGCATGGGGCCGGTCGTTGAAGTGCGTCGAGACGGCACGCATCCGCGAGAAGCCAAAGATCATGCCCGGCAGCACGCAGCCGTCCGTCCCGCCGGTGAGCATCACGTCGTACTCGCCCGAACGGACCATCGCCAGCGCGTAGCCGGTCGCGTCCGTCGAGCTCGTGCAGCCGCACGAGAGCACGTGGCTGACACCGCGCAGGCCGAGCGAGATCGACACCTCGCTCGACACCATGCCGCAGATGCCCGTGGCGATCGCGTAGGGCGTGACGTGTTTGCCCCCTTCGAGGAAGAAGTCGCGATACTGGCTCTCCCCGACGTCGATGCCTCCGCCGCCACTGCCGATGATGACGCCGGCGTTCGGTTCGCCCGCGCGCAGCCCGGCGTCGCGCCAGGCCTCGCGGCCGGCCACCACGCCGAAGAGCGCGGCGCGGGAGTAGCGCCGCGGATCAGCGCGTTGCGCCAGGTCGGCGTCGCCCTCGAGCGCGGGGGCATCGTCGGCGGTGACCGGGGGTACCCACGCCGCGACCTGCGAGGGATAGGTGGAGACGTCGAACTGGGTGATGGCCTTCGTGCCGCTGACGCCGGCGCTGACCGACTGCCAGAAACGCTCGCGCCCGACACCGAAGGCCGATACGGCGCCGATGCCGCTGATGACGACACGTGGGGGCGCCATGGGGAGCGTCACTATAATACGGACCGCGATGCGACCTTCCACCGCCGCCAGGCTGTTCGCCTGGGTCGGCGCCGTGCTCTTCCTCGCGGCGCTCGGCTGGTGCGGCTGGAGTTTCGCCGTGCGCTGGGGCATGTACCCGCTCGACGCGCGGCTCTGGCCCGCCGCGCTGCACAACACCGCGCTGTTCTCCGCCTTCGCGCTCCACCATTCCCTCTTCGCGAGGCTCGGTATCCGAGATCGGGTCCGCCGCATCACCGGCCCGGCCGTCGAACGCTCGGTCTACGTATGGCTCGCCAGCCTGCTGCTCCTCACCGTCTGCTGGCTGTGGGAACCCGTGCTCGGCGTCTGGTGGCAAGTGCGCGGCGCCGGCGCGTGGGACGGCCGCATCGTGCAGGCCCTGGGCGTGCTATTCACCCTCGCCGGCGCCCGTGCGATCGACGTGCGCGAACTGGCCGGCCTGCGCCAGGTCGCGGCCCCCACGCGGACCAGCGGCATGCCCACCGTGTTCAAGACCACCGGCGTCTACGGCCTCGTGCGCCATCCCATCTATCTGGGCTGGCTGCTGATGGTCTTCGGCGAGCCCACCATGACCGCCACGCGCGGCGTCTTCGCCGTCGTGTCGACGCTGTATCTCGTCATCGCCATCCCGCTCGAAGAACGCTCGCTCGCTGCCACCGCCGGCCCCGCCTACGCCGAGTACCGCAGAGCCGTCCGCTCGAGACTGATCCCGTTCATCTGGTAGCGAGAAGCGGGTAGATCGTCCTGCCGAGGCGAGCCGGTTGTGGGTTGCGCGATGCCGACCTGGGCCGAGGCGAGCGGGGCGTGGGTGGGCGACGAAGGCCGGGAATCGCGGGCCGAGGAAAGCCGGTCGCGGGTGGGCCACGTCCGTTTCCAGCGCGAATCAGTCTGTACAGGAGCCAGGCGCTCTTCACACGCGCCCAGTGAGCGCAGGAAACGGACGTGGCCTGCCCGCGACCGGACACCCGAGGGTCAGCGTAGCCCGGTGCGCACTGTCCGACTAGGCGTCTTCGTCTTCCTCGACGTCCTTCGGCAGCCCTTCGAGCTGCTCCAGAAACACGATGTTCTGATGCGACGGGATCTCGAACCGCGTGCGGCAGATCGGGCAGGTCACGTGCTCGTCGACGCGGACCAGATGGTCCTTGACCTTGTTGAACATCGCCCGGGCACGCTCGTCCGCGCCGCCGGGAAGCTGGTTCTTCCGCGTCCGTCGAATCCAGCGCACCTGGAACTCGCTCGTCCGCCGGCAGCGGGTGCACTGGAACCGGCCCGGCCGGGTTTCTGGCTTCTCCGTAAAGAACTGGCGCTCGTCCACGAACGCATCTTAGCTGATAGACTGTAGCGTCTTGTCAGCCATCGTCTTCTACATTTCCGGTCACGGGTTCGGTCACGCCTCCCGCATGATCGAGGTCATCAACGCCATTTTCGCGAAGCGGCCCGAAACCCGGATCGGTGTCCGGACGGCCGCGCCCCGCTGGCTCTTTGACGCCTCCGTGAAGGGCCGGATCAGCTACAGCCACCTTGAAGCGGACACCGGCATCGTCCAGATCGACAGCCTGACGCTCGACGAGGCAGACAGCGTCCGCCGCGCCTCGGCGTTCCACGCCGACATGGTCTCGCGCGCCGCCAGTGAAACGCGCACGCTGCGCGAGATGGACGCCGGCCTCGTCGTGGGCGACATTCCGCCGCTGGCGAGCTCGGTCGGCGCCGCCGCGGGCATTCCGACCGTCGCGATCGGCAACTTCACGTGGGACTGGATCTACAGCGACTACCCGCGCACGCGCCTCGCGCCGAACCTGCTGCCGTCCGTGCGCCAGGCCTACGCCAAGACCTACATGGCCCTGCGCCTGCCGATGTGGGGCGGCTTCCAGCACATCGGTACCGTGCGGGACATCCCCTTCATCGCGCGCCACGCAACCAAGACGCCGAAGGAAGTCTGCAAGGCGCTGAAGCTGCCGGCCAGCAAACCGATCGTGCTGCTCTCGTTCGGCGCCTACGGCCTGCCGTCGCTCGACGTCGACGCACTGGGCAAATCGAAGAAGTACACCTACGTGACGACGGCCAACGTGCCACTCGGCCGCCGCAAGGAGCTCGACGAGCGTAAGGGCTCCTTCATCACGCTCGACGAGCAGGCGATCTACGACGCCGGCGTGCGCTACGAGGATCTCGTGGCGACGGCCGAAGCCGTCGTCAGCAAGCCCGGCTACGGCATCATCTCGGAGTGCATCGCGAACGACACGGCGCTCCTGCACACGCCGCGCGGCCACTTCCCCGAGTACGACGTCCTGATTCGTGAGATTCCGAAGCTGATGCGTCAGGCGTCGATCGACCACGAGACGCTCTTCTCCGGCAAGTGGGAGGCGCACCTCGACAAGCTGCTCGCGCAGCCGAAGATCAAGAAGAAGCCGGAGACGAACGGCGCGGAAGTCGCGGCCGAGATCCTGCTGCATACGCTCGACAACCCGCCCAAGCGCGCAAGGCGTCCGAAGAAGAAGTAGTGATCCGGCTCGCCACTCCGGCGGACGCCGCCCGCGTGGCCGCCGTCTACCGGCCTGGCGTGGAGCACTCCGCGGCCTCATTCGAGGAGGTCGCGCCGGGGCCGGACGACATGGCACGGCGCATTGAGACCACCCTGGCCACGCACCCCTGGATCGTCATGGAAGCGGCCGGCACGGTTGCCGGCTACGCCTACGCCAGCCCGCATCACGCGCGGGCCGGCTACCGCTGGTCCGTCAACACGTCGGTCTACGTGGATGAGGCCCACCACGGCCGCGGCATCAGCCGCGCGCTCTACACCTCCCTCTTCGCCATCCTGCGGGGTCAGGGCTTTCTGAACGCCTACGCGGGCATCGCTGTGCCCAACCCGGCCAGCGTCGGCCTGCACGAATCCATGGGATTCCGACTGGTCGGCATCTACGAGGGCGTCGGGTACAAGCTCGGCGCCTGGCGCGACGTCGGCTGGTGGCATCTCGCGCTCGCACCGCTCCCGGCTGAGCCGCCGTTGCCACGTCTGCTCCCCGACCTGCAGTCGAGCTCGGAGTGGCCGACGTTGCTCGCCGCCGGCGTGGCCGGGGCACCCACCCAGCCATGACCGAACGCACCTGGCGGCGCCGGACGACCATCGCCCTCCTGCTCGCGGCCGGGCTGCTGTGGACTGGCGTGGGTGCCGCGCAGGTTCCCGCGTCGCTCGCTCCGCCCATGGCCCTGCTCGACCGCGGTGGCAAGGCCGTCCGGCTGGAGTCCTTCAAGGGCCGTGTCGTGCTCGTGGACTTCTGGGCCACCTGGTGCATTCCGTGTCGGGTCTCGCTGCCGGCCTACGACGACCTGA
>JBIKWH010000155.1:0-5304 GCA_044356435.1 Vicinamibacterales bacterium | reverse complement strand
GCCCAGCGGAGCTTCTCCACTTCCTCGTCGATCGACGAACTCACTGCCGAGTTGCCGATGTTGGCGTTGATCTTCACCAGGAAGTTGCGGCCGATGATCATCGGCTCGAGCTCGAGGTGGTTGATGTTGGCCGGAATGATGGCGCGACCACGCGCGACTTCATCCCGCACGAACTCGGCCGGCAGCCCCTCGCGCGCCGCGATGAAGGCCATCTCAGGGGTGATCTCACCCTTCCGGGCGTGAAACAACTGCGTGCCGCAGTGCCCTGCCGCCTTGCGCGCCGCGATCCACGGAGCCCGCAGTTTCGGCAGGCCCTGCCGGACGTCCACGTCCTGCGGTCCGCTCGTGTCGTACAGGCGGACGGGGGCGTTGCCACCCTCGAGCGCGACCTCCCGCATCGGCACGCGCAGCGTCGTCGCCAGCCCGCCGGGCGTCAATGCCGCGGTGTGCGGCTCGTAGATCTTCGTGGAATTGGGAAAGGCCGAACTGTACTGATTCACCGCGCTCCCTCCGCCGGTTTCAACCGGATCAGGTTCCAAGGGTCTGTCTCAATCCCGACGCACTGGACGCGCGGCCGGGATGCCCCTGGCGGACGGTGAATTATACCGCCGCCGACAGGTCACTCCGGCCCGCGTGTCTCCGACGCGACACGCGTGAGCTCGACGATCACCCGCACCGCGACCTCCATGTCCTGCCGGGACGTCCATTCCAGTCGCGAGTGGATGTTGTGCTCGCCGGCGAAGAGGTTCGGTGTCGGCACGCCCATGAACGACAACCGGGAGCCGTCCGTCCCGCCGCGAATCGCACGCCGGTGGGGCGTCAGCCCGGTGCGCCGCATCGCCTCCGCGGCCAGCTCGACGACGTGGGGCACGCCGTCGAGTACCTCACGCATGTTGCGGTACTGCTCCTCGACGCGCAGTTCCACGCGCGACCCCGGGTGCCGTGCCGCGGCGGCGCGCGCGGCCGCCTCGACCAGCGCGGCCTTCACCGCGAGCTGCGCCGTGTCGAAGTCCCGGAGAATCAGCCGCACGGCCGTGCGTTCGACGGAGGCGTCGACGACATAGGGATGCAGGAACCCGTCCCGGCCGTCTGTCCGCTCGGGCGACTGCTCCGCCGGCAGCGCTTCGATGAACGACGCCGCCACGCGGATCGCGTTGACCATGCGGTCCCGCGCATATCCGGGGTGCGTGTTGAAGCCGTGAAACGTGACGGTCACGGCGTCCGCGGAGAAGCTCTCGGCCTCCAGCTCGCCCACCGGACCGCCGTCCAGCGTGTAGGCCCACGCCGCGCCGAACCGCGCCACATCAAAGTGGGCTGTGCCGCGACCAATCTCCTCGTCCGGCGTGAAGGCGACCCGGACGGGCCCATGCGGGATTTCGGGATGCGCCAGCAGGAACTCCACGGCCGTCATGATCTCGGCGACGCCGGCCTTGTCGTCGGCGCCGAGCAGCGTCAGGCCCGACGCGGTCACGATGTCGTGACCGACCTGGGCGGCCAGCTCCGGCTGCTCGGACCGGCGGAGCACGGCGTCCGGCGCATCCGGCAGCACGATATCGGTCCCCGCCCAGGCCGCGTGCACGAGCGGGCGCACGCCGGTCCCGCTCATCTCCGGGGACGTATCCACATGCGCCACGAATCCGACGACCGGGCCTGGTGCCGTGGCGGGCACCGTCGCCATCACGTAGCCGTGCCCGTCGCGCGTGACCTCCGCCGCGCCGAGCGCCCGCAGTTCCGCGGCGAGGGCGTCGAGCAGCACGAGCTGTCCCGGGGAGCTGGGGGAACCGGGGTTCGATTCGTCCGCCTTCGTATCGACGGTGACGTAGCGCAGAAACCGGTCGAGGACAGTGGCCATGCCGGCATTCTACGCAGCGTGGATCTACACTGACGGCATGCGGACTCCCGTTCTTCTGAGCGCGCTCCTGCTCCTGGCCACGCCGGCCATGAGCCAGACCCCTCCGGCGGCATCCGCCCCGAAGGCCGCCACTCAGCCGGCAGCTACGGCTCAGCCCCCGGCGCCCGCGGTCCAGGGTCAGCCCCAGAACCCGGCGCAGACGGCGAAGCCGGCGCCCGCGCCGGCCGCCCCCGCCGCACCGCGCGCCGCGGCCGCCACCAGCAAGACCGCCATCGTCATCGAGGCCACCGATACGCGGGGGCTGGGCCTTCCGGACATCGCCGTGGCGCTCGCGGGACCCGTGCCGCGGGAAGGCACGACCGACGCCAGCGGCACGGTGCGGTTCCTCGGCCTGCGTCCGGGCACCTATCGCGCGCGCTTCTCGGGCGAGCGCATCGTGACGTTCGAGAAGGAAATCAGCGTCGCCGCGGGCCGGACGGTCGAGGCTGAAGCGACCCTGAGCCCCGCCGAACCCAGGCCCGAACCGCCGCCCGCCCCGGCACCGCCGCCTCCGCCGCCCCCGCCTCCGGCGCCTGTCGTCGGCCCGGCCGGCAAGCCGCACGCGCTCGACCTGCTGTCGCGGCAGCGGCTGGGGAAGGGTCAGACCCGCCTGGAAACCCTGCTGGGCTGCAGCGGCAACACGCGGAGCACGCTGCTGCAGCTCGCGCAGGACCAGTCGCAGCGTCTGTATGAGAGCGCGGAGGTCGTGCTCTACGTGCTGACCGGAGAAGCCGGGATCACGATGGGGACGGTCGAAGGCGTGATCGCCGAGGGCGGCTTCGTCTCGATCCCACGCGCCACGCCGTTCACGTTGAAACGCCGCGGCAACAAATCGCTCGAAGTGCTGATGGTGCTGTCGGGCGAGCCCTGCGAGGAGGCGCGGTAGCCACCGCGACACATGAGCCCGCACCCACGCAATCCCGGCGTCGCCGCCGTGCTCAGCCTGGTCCTGCCCGGCGCCGGACAGGTGTACAACGGCGACTTCCTCCGGGCGATCGTCTGGTTCGTGATCACGCCCGGCCTCTGGATCGGCACCGGCGGGATGCTCGGATGGATCTGCCACGTGATTTCGGCCTTCACGGCCTACCGGCGCGCCACCGACAGGAATCGCGGGTTCTGCTAGCCATCTCCGCGTGATCGAACCGGCGGAACCTCTCGCGCGCTGGCTGGCCGCTCTCGAAGCCAGGCACCTGGCCGACCTGCGCTTCGTCGAGGTGTCACGGGCGCTCCGGGCCCTCTCGTCGGCCTATGTCGAGCGCCGCCACACCCTCGGCAGGGGCTCGGCGCTCGACGGCCGCGGCAAACGGGCCGCCTTCTCGCTCTTCTATGCCCCCCTGCACTTCCTGACCGTGTCGGCCATCGTGCGTGCCGTTGACGCGCGGCTGCCCGACGGCGCGCCGATCGTCGATCTCGGCTGCGGCACCGGTGTGTGCTCAGCGGCCTGGGCGCTCGCCCAGCATCCGCCGGCCACCATCACGGGCCTCGACAGCAACGAGCACGCGGTCGGTGAAGCGCGCTGGACGTGGGCCCAGCTCGGCCTCAGCGGCGTCGCCCGGCGTGGCGACGCCGCCACGCTGCCGCCGTCGACGCGCCGCAGAGGGATCGTGGCCGGCTGGGTGCTCAACGAGCTGCCCACCGACACGCGGCTGCGGACCTGGGCCGCGATCACGCGCGCGGCGGAGGCGGGCGACGCGGTGCTCGTGGTCGAACCCATCGCGCGGACCGTGAGTCCGTGGTGGGACGACCTGGCGGGTGACGTGGTCCGGCTGGGCGGTCGCGCCGACGAATGGCGTTTCCCGGCCGAGTTGCCGCCACTGGTCGCGAAGCTCGACCGCGCCGCAGGGCTCTCGCACCGTGAACTGACGGCACGCAGTTGTTACATCCCCGCGCGCTGAGGGGCTGAAGGGCACCGCGGCGCGGTGCTATGCTCGTCGCTTCGATGTCCGCCGCCGGGCCAGACCGCCCTCGTTCCACCACCGCGCTCCTGTCGCTCACGCTGATGGCCATCGGCGTGGTGTACGGCGACATCGGCACGAGCCCCCTCTACACGATCCGCGAGTGCTTCAACGGCAGCCACGCCGTGGCGCCGACGCACGACAACGTCCTGGGCGTGCTCTCGCTGATCATCTACGCGCTCATCGTCGTCATCTCCGTGAAGTACATCGCGGTCGTGATGCGGGCAGACAACCACGGCGAAGGCGGCATTCTGGCGCTCACCGCGCTCGTGCCGGCCGGCGTGGCGAAGAGCACGAAACCCGTGCTCATCGGGCTGGGCATCTTCGGCGCCGCGCTGCTCTACGGCGACGGCATGATCACGCCCGCGATCACCGTGCTCGGCGCGGTCGAAGGACTCAACGTCATCACGCCGCTCTTTCAGCCGTACATCGTGCCGGTGGCCGTCACGATCCTCGTCGGCATCTTCTTCATCCAGCAGTACGGCACGCACCGGGTCGGGAATCTCTTCGGGCCGATCATGGTCGTCTGGTTCATCGCGCTCGCGGCGCTGGGTATCCGGTGGATCGTCCGCTACCCCGATGTCCTGTGGGCCGTGGACCCGAGACACGCCGTCTACTTCTTCCAGGAGAACGGCCTGCACGGCGTGACGGTGCTCGGCGCCGTGTTCCTCGCCGTGACCGGCGGCGAAGCGCTCTATGCGGACATGGGCCACTTCGGCAAGCGGCCGATCCGGCTCGCGTGGTTTTCACTGGCCTTGCCAGCGCTGGTCCTGAACTACTTCGGCCAGGGTGCGCTGCTGCTCATCAACGCGGAGGCGGCGTCGCAGCCGTTCTTCCTGCTGGCGCCCGGCTGGGCGCTGGCGCCGATGGTGGTGCTCGCCACGTTCGCCGCCATCATCGCCTCCCAGGCGCTCATCTCCGGCGCGTTCTCGCTCACGCGCCAGGCAATCCAGCTCGGCTACTGCCCCCGCATGGACATCGAACACACCTCGTCCGACGAAATCGGACAGGTGTACGTGCCGCAGGTGAACTGGGCGTTGATGGTGGCGACGATCGTGATCGTCATCGGCTTCAAGACGTCGAGCTCGCTGGCGGCGGCCTATGGCATCGCCGTCACGATGACGATGATCATCACCGTCCTGCTGCTCGCGAAGGTCGCGCTCGAGCGTTGGCACTGGCCGTTCTGGGCGGTGTTCAGCGGCGCGGCGGTGTTTCTCGCAATCGACGGCCTCTTCTTCGGCGCGAACATCGTGAAGATCGCCCAGGGCGGATGGCTGCCCATCCTGATCGGCCTGGTGCTCTTCACGGTGATGACGACGTGGAAGACCGGACGGCGGATTCTCTTCGAGCGCCTGACGGCGCGCGCCGTGCCACTCGACAAGTTCATGCAGCTCGTCGCGGACCAGGCTCCAGCGCGCGTGCCGGGCACGTCGGTCTTCATGACCGCCCAGACAGCGG
>JBIKWH010000156.1:0-5304 GCA_044356435.1 Vicinamibacterales bacterium | reverse complement strand
CCGCACATGACCTGGGCGAGCTTGGCCTGCGAATAGGCGCGCATCCCGCTGAACCGCTGCACCTGGGCATGGGTCTGCGGCGCCAGCGACCCACTCCGGTGCATCCGCGACGACACGTTGACCACGCGGGCCGGCGCGCTTCCCTTGAGCAGCGGCAGCAGCTCCAGCGTCAGCAGCAGGCAGGAAAGGTGATTCAGCGCCCAGGTGCGCTCGAAGCCCTCGATCGTCAGGAGGCGCTCGCCGAACATCGCGCCAGCGTTATTGACGAGCACGTCGATCCGGGCGTAGCCATCGCGCACTTCTCCGGCCAGCCGCCGGACCGCGTGCATCGATGTGAAGTCCGCCACGAACGCCACGGCACGGCCAGGTGAGCCTGCCGGTACGATCTCCCGCACCGCGGCCTCGGTGCGCCGCCGGTCCCGCCCGACGACGAGGATCTGCGCGCCAGAGGACGCGAGAATCCTCGCCGTGGCGAGGCCGATACCGGCCGTCGCCCCCGTGACCAGCACGGTCTTGCCGGACAGGTCGTAGGAGGTCACGGGTGTGGTGCTAGGCCGTCGGGGGCGGCGCGTCCATCCCGCGCCACAGGTTGGCGGTCGTCAACTCCTCACGGCCACACGCCTTCAGGTAGCAGAAGAGCTGTGTCCGGTAGGCCGCGTGGCTGCCAAGCACGGACGTCACGAAGTACGGACCGCGGATGGCGGGACCGGCGAAGCCCTGGAAGGACGCACGGAAGTCCTCGTCCGTCAGCGATCCGAGCAGCGCTTCGTACTCAGCCTCCTGGCTCGCGATCTTCGCGGCCACCTGCTGGAGATTCATCGCCTCCACTTCCTTGGCCAGGGCTCCCCACGCGGCCCGCATGTCCTCGCCGGGCTTGGCCAGCGCGAAGCGGGTCATCGTCGGCCCCATCATCGCGAGGTAGCGCACCAGTTCCATCATGCTGCGCTGCTTCGGGGTCGGCCGGTAGTCCGCCATCTCGGGGGTCACCTTGGAGACCAGGTGCGACAGGATGCGCACTTCCTGCTGCAGAGCGTCGATCAGTTCACGTGCGGTCAGAACCATGCATGCCTCGTTGAATACGCGGCGCCCCAGGCGCAACGGATGTGGTTGTACAACACAAAGGGGGCTGACCGGAAGCCAGCCCCCCTTGTAGAGAACACGACGTCGTAACTATTCGGTGTCGCCGCCGCGAACGCCCAGCGACTCGTCCGACTCGAACGCGTACTCGATCTCGCGATCCAGATCGAAGTCGTCCTCGGCCGGCTGCGGCAGCGCCGGCGGCGGCGGCGGCTCGTCCGCCGGAATCCGCACGTGGCGATACCACTCGAAGCCGGTGCCCGCCGGAATCAGGCGGCCCATCGTGACGTTCTCCTTCAGACCGCGCAGGTGATCCACGCGACCCGAGATCGACGCCTCGGTCAGCACCCTCGTCGTCTCCTGGAAGGAGGCGGCCGAGATGAACGAGTCCGTCGAGAGCGACGCCTTCGTGATGCCGAGGAGGAGCGGCTGCGCCGTTGCCGGGCGTCCGCCGTCCGCGATCACGCGCTCGTTCTCTTCGAGGAAGCGGAACTTGTCCACCTGCTCGTCGATGAGGAACTCCGTGTCGCCGACGTCCTCGATCCGCACCCAGCGCATCATCTGCCGGGCCACGACCTCGATGTGCTTGTCGTTGATGTTCACGCCCTGCAGCCGGTAGACCTCCTGAATTTCGTTCACGAGGTACTTCTGCAGTTCCTTCTCGCCCAGCACCCGCAGAATGTCGTGCGGGTTGCTCGGACCGTCCATGAGCTGCTCACCGGCCCGCACACGCTCGCCCTCGTGGACGTTGATGTGCACGCCGCGCGGCATCGAGTACTCACGCGGCTCGCTGCCGTCGTCCGGCACGATCACGAGCTTGCGCTGCCCCTTCGACACGCCGGCGTCCTTCACGACACCGTCGATCTCGGAGATCACGGCCGGGTCGTGCGGCTTGCGGGCCTCGAAGAGCTCCTGGACGCGCGGCAGACCGCCGGTGATGTCCTTGGTCTTCGTCGTCTCGCGCGGGATCTTCGCCAGCACGTCGCCGGCGTCCACATGCTCCTCGTTCTGCACCATGAGGTGCGCGTGGGAGGGCATGTGGTACTTGCGGACGGTCTTGCCGCTCTTGTCGCGGATCTCGATCGTCGGCTGCTTCTTCTCGTCCGGCGAGTCCACGATGATGTAGCGCGAGAGGCCGGTGACTTCGTCGACTTCCTCGTGGACGGTGACGCCCTCGATGATGTCCTTGAAGTGCACGGAGCCCTGCTCTTCCGTGAGGATCGAGAAGGTGTAGGGATCCCACTCGACCATGATCTGGCCGGGCGTCACCTTCTGACCGTCGCGGACCTTCAGACGGGCGCCGTAGATGATCGGGTAGCGTTCGCGGTCGCGGCCCTTTTCGTCGGCCACCACCAGGAACCCGTTCCGGTTCATGACGATGAGCGCGCCGCCGGCCTCCTTGTGCCCCTCGACGACGGTCAGCCCCTCGAACTTCACGGAGCCGGCGTGCTTGGCGTCGAGCGTGTTCTGCTCGGAGATTCGGGAGGCCGTGCCACCGATGTGGAAGGTGCGCATCGTGAGCTGCGTGCCGGGCTCGCCGATCGACTGCGCGGCGATGACGCCGACAGCCTGGCCCAGTTCCACCAGACGTCCGGTGGCCAGGTCGCGGCCGTAGCACATCGCGCAGACGCCCCGGCGTGACGCGCAGGTCAGCACCGAGCGGATCTTGACCTTCTCGATGCCCGCTTCCTGCACCGCCGAGGCCTTGTCCTCGTCGATCTCGTCGCGCACCTCGAGGATCGTGTCGCCGCTGAACGGGTCGAGAATCTTCTCCAGCGTCACGCGGCCGACGATCCGGTCGCGGAGCGGCTCGATGATCTCGCCGCTCTCGATGATGGCCCGGGCTTCCAGACCATCGAGCGTGCCGCAGTCGATCTCCGAGATGATCACGTCCTGCCCGACGTCCACGAGGCGGCGCGTCAGGTAGCCGGAGTCGGCGGTCTTGAGCGCCGTATCCGCCAGACCCTTGCGTGCGCCGTGGGTCGAGATGAAGTACTGCTGCACCGTGAGGCCTTCACGGAAGTTCGACGTGATGGGCGACTCGATGATTTCGCCTGACGGCTTCGCCATCAGACCGCGCATGCCGGCCAGCTGACGGATCTGCTGCTTGGACCCGCGCGCGCCGGAGTCCGCCATGATGTAGACGGGGTTGAAGTTCCGCCCGGTGCGGTCCATCTCGGCCATCTCGCTGAACATGGCGTCGGCGATCTTCTCGGTGACTTCCGACCAGATGGCGATGATCTTGTTGTAGCGCTCGCCGTGCGTGATCGCGCCCTCGAGGTACTGCTGCTCGACCTTGATGACCTCGGTCCTGGCGTTGGCCACCATGGTCTTCTTCACGGCCGGAATCACCAGGTCGTCGATACCGATCGAGAGACCCGACCGCGTCGCGTAGGTAAAGCCGGTCGTCTTCAGCGCGTCGAGCATGTCGACCGTGCGCTCCAGACCGTGGTCCAGATAGCACTTCTGCACGAGCTGCTGCAGGCCCTTCTTCTTGAGCAGGCCGTTCACGAACGGCATCTCCGCCGGCAGCACCGAATTGAGAATCACACGACCGACAGTCGTGTTGATGATCCGCATCTGCACTTCCTGCACTTCGGTGTGCAGGACGTCCTGGTCGTCACGCGCCACGGTCAGGTCGAGCAGCCGGCCGGTGAACCGCATCCGGATCGGCGACAGGGTCTCGACCTCCCCGGCCTCGAGGGCCAGGACGACGTCGTCGATGGTGCCGAACGCCCGGCCTTCACCCTTGGCGCCAGCCTTGGACTTCGTGAGGTAGTAGCACCCGAGCACGATGTCCTGCGACGGCACAGTGATCGGCGCGCCGTTGCTGGGGTTGAGGATGTTGTTCGACGACAGCATCAGCACCGAGGCCTCGATCTGCGCCTCGGGAGCCAGCGGAATGTGGACCGCCATCTGGTCGCCGTCGAAGTCGGCGTTGAACGCCGTGCAGACGAGCGGGTGAATGCGGATGGCCTTGCCTTCCACCAGCACCGGCTCGAATGCCTGGATGCCCAGCCGGTGGAGCGTCGGCGCACGGTTCAGCAGTACCGGGTGCTCGCGGATGACCTCGTCGAGGATGTCCCAGACTTCCTGCCGCTGCTGCTCGACCATCTCCTTCGCCTGCTTGATGGTGGCGACGAGCTGGCGCTGCTCAAGCTTGTTGTAGATGAACGGCTTGAAGAGTTCGAGCGCCATCTTCTTCGGCAGGCCGCACTGGTGGAGCTTCAGCTCGGGGCCAACGACGATGACGGAACGGCCGGAGTAGTCCACGCGCTTGCCGAGCAGGTTCTGCCGGAAGCGGCCCTGCTTGCCCTTGAGCGTGTCCGACAGCGACTTGAGCGGCCGGTTGTTCGCACCGCGCAGCACGCGGCCGCGGCGGCCGTTGTCGAACAGTGCGTCGACGGCCTCCTGCAGCATGCGCTTCTCGTTGCGGATGATGACGTCCGGCGCCTTCAGCTCCATCAGCTTCTTCAACCGGTTGTTCCGGTTGATAACGCGGCGATAGAGGTCGTTCAGGTCGGAGGTCGCGAAGCGGCCGCCGTCGAGCGGCACCAGCGGACGCAGTTCCGGCGGAATCACCGGAATCACGTCGAGAATCATCCACTCAGGCCGGTTGTTCGACTTGCGGAAGCTGTCGACCACCTTCAGCCGCTTGGCGTACTTCTGCTTCTTCTGAACCGAGGTCTCCGAGCGCATCTTCATGCGCATCTCCTCGGCCAGCTTCTCGATGTTGACGCGCTTCAGCAGCTCCTTGATGGCCTCGGCGCCCATCTGCGCGCGGAACTTGAATCCGTAGTCCTCGCGCGCCTTGCGGAAGCCGTCCTCGTTCAGCATCTGACCCTGCTTCAGTTCGGTATCCGCAGGGTCGATGACGACGTAGCCTTCGAAGTACAGGATTCGCTCGAGGTCACGGAGCGAGATGTCGAGCAGGTGCCCGATCCGGCTCGGGAGCCCCTTGAAGAACCACACGTGGCTGACCGGCGTGGCCAGGTCGATGTGGCCCATGCGCTCGCGGCGCACCTTGGCCTGCGTGACTTCGACGCCGCACTTGTCGCAGATCACGCCGCGGTGCTTCATGCGCTTGTACTTGCCGCAGAGACACTCCCAGTCGGTGATCGGTCCGAAGATCTTGGCGCAGAACAGGCCGTCGCGTTCCGGCTTGAACGTCCGGTAGTTGATCGTCTCCGGCTTCGTCACCTCTCCGAACGACCACTGCCGGATCTT
>JBIKWH010000154.1:0-5334 GCA_044356435.1 Vicinamibacterales bacterium | reverse complement strand
CGCGGGCACCTCGACGGCGATCTCCATCCACTCCACTTCATCGCGCCACTGATCCTTGTTCGGCCACCAGAGCGCCGCGCCCTCGTCTTCGCAGGCCGTGTAGATCCACGGCGCGCCGGTCGGGTCGCGATCAAAGACGAACCCGCCGAAGCGACCCGTCTGGAGCGGCGTGCCCGACCAGGCTACGTCGATGGCGTAGGTGCGCCCAGCCTTCAGCGGCTTCGGAAAGTGCACCAGCACCCGGTTTGCGTCGCGCTCGACGCGCAGCAGGTCGCCGCCTATCGAGACGCGGTCGATCGCTAAGTTCGCGTAGAGATCGAGCTGCACGCGATCGCCGGCCTTCAGCATGCGGAACCGGATCCGGTTTGTTCCCTGGATCCGCTTCGCCACGGGGTCCACACGGACCCGCAGTTGATACGAGAGCAGGTCGTTGTTGGCCCGGTCCGGGCCGTAGGCCCCGCGCAGAGCGCCGGTCCACTCCGGCGGCTTGTTGCCGGGGTCAGGCGTGGGCGTCTGCGCAGCAGACAACGCCGGTATCAGCCAGAGCAACGCCGCGAGCGACGCTCGCAGTGGGAGGCGGAGCACACCCGATGCTATCGCGCCGCCTCCTTCGATGCGCCCACCCGGGGCTCGAAACCTGCGGCCTTCTCCAGGGTCCTGGCCATCACCCCGGCCGGCACAAGTCGGAGCGCGAAGTCGCGGACCGCGCGGGCCAGGGGATGCTCCCACTGCCCGACCCGTCCGATCGTCCACGACTGCTCCGTGATCCACGCGGTGCGCGGCATCCGCTCGGCTTCGTAGCGACCGAGCGCCCCGGCCACGTCATCCACCTCCGCGAGACAGCGCGCCAGTACGAAGGCGCTCTCGATCGCCATGCACGCCCCCTGCCCCAGGTTGGGCGTCGTCGGATGCGCCGCGTCTCCCAGCAGGACCACCCGTCCCTCGCTCCACCGGCCCATCGGCTTCAGGTCATAGATGTCGTTGTGGAGGATCTCCTCGGCGGGTGTGGACTCGAGCAGCAGTTCGACCGGGTGATGCCAGCCCTTGAAGCGCTCCAGAAGGAGTCGTTTGCGCTCGCCGGGCGCGAAGGTTCGTCCCGCCGCGGTATTGGCCGTGGCGAACCAGTAGACGCGCGTCGGGTCCACCCGGAGGAAGCCGAAGCGGGAACCACGCCCCCAGCTCTCCGAGGTCGCGCCCAGCGCCGCCTCATCCCTCGTGGCGACGACCCCGCGCCACGCGGTGTAGCCCGAATAGCGCAGCCTGACCTCAGGGAACAACTGCCGGCGGATGCCCGAGTGAATGCCGTCGGCGCCCACCAGCAGGTCGGCGCGGTCCGCATGGCCATCGGCAAAGCGAACGGTCACGCCGTCCGATCCGGACTCGAAGCCGGTACACGCCGCGCCCAGGCGGACGGTACCCGCAGGGAGAGCCGAGAGGAGAATCTCGTGCAGGTCGGCACGGTGGATCGCGATGGTCGGCTCACCAAGCAGCCGCGCCATGTCGCCGGGGGCTGATCGGGAAATCGCGCGCCCGCTGGCCGTGCGGATGGCTCCGTGCTCGATCCGTGCGCCGGCCGCAATGACCGCGTCGGCGAGGCCGAGCGTCCGCAGGACTTTGATGGCGTTGGCCCAGAGCGTCAACCCCGCGCCTACCTGGCTCAGCGCGTCCGCCCGCTCGTACACGACGGCCGCCACGCCCATCTGGCGCAGGCCGATGGCGGTGCACAGGCCGCCGATGCCGCCGCCAACGATCACGACCCGCTCGACTGCGCTGGCCATCAACCGCCCACCTGACTCACGTTACGCGCCGCGTTCTCGGCGCGGTCGCCGTACAGCGGTCTTGTTGGACCGTTCCGGCACGATGCTCTCGCCGCGCGCCAGCATGGCCACCAACGCGGTGATCTTCTTCGCGCGCCCGGCAGGAGTTTTCATGCTGCTGGTGCGATACGCCAGCGCAAAGAGGTTCAGGCGTCCGAGGGACCGAAACGTCTTGCGTGCTCGCGCGTTCGCCCCGATGGCGGCACGGAGGTCGTCCGGGATGACGGCTTCGGTCACGGTGCGGATAGGGGCATACGCTGCCGCCCACCGACCATCCGCCTTTGCCGCCTCGACGTGCCGCTGGCCATGCGTGGTCATGCGGCCAGCAGAGATCAGCCGGCCCACATGGTCACGGTTGATCTGGCTCCAGACGCTCTTCGCCCTGCGCGGCGTGAACCGCTGGAGGAATGAGCGATCGTCGAAGCTCTTTCGGATGCCGTCAATCCATCCCCAGCACAGCGCCACATCCAGCGCCTGTGCGTACGTCACCGTCGGCAAGCCCGAGTCCTTCTTGTGAATCTTCAGCCACAGCTCCGTCTCCCGGGCGTGGTTCGCACTCAGCCATCGTTCGAAAGCGGCTTCCGTGCGAAAGCTCCTGATCTTCTTTGCATCGGGAATGATCGGCGCCATGGCAGTGATGTGGCGGATTCTACTTATGCGCTGGCGACAATTCCGGGGCGCCTTGGCCCCTGCGCTAGAATCACGGCCTCGATTCTCTTTTCAGGAGCCAGACATGACCCGACGACTTGCCGTTGCCCTGCTCGCGTTTCTCATGATCGCCCCCCTCGCGGCCCAGGGCACGAAGGGCTGGAAGCTCCGTGCGGACCGCAGCACGAGTGCCTCGGACCCGGACGCGGCCGGTGAGATCAAGCTCATGGCGATGGGCGGCGGCTTCCACGCCGTCAATCCCCAGGCGGCGGTCTACTGGAACGCGGCAAACACAGCCAGCGGCAGCTACACGCTCAAAGGCAGCTTCAAGCTGATGAAGCCGAGCGGCCACACGAACTTCTACGGCCTGGTGTTCGGCGGCGCGGACCTCGACGGCGCCACGCAGGCCTACAGCTACTTCCTGGTCGGGCAGGACGGTAGCTGGATGCTCAGCACCCGCAACGGCGATGCCGTCGTCCGCGGGCAGAATCCGGCACCCGTCGCGCCGAAGGCGGCCAATGCCGCCGTGGCAAAGCCCGGCGCGGACGGCACCTCGGTCAACAACCTCGAAGTGCGTGTCCAGGGCGACAAGGTGGATTACGTCGTGAACGGCACCGTGGTGCACTCGACGCCGAAGAGCGCGGTCCGCACGGACGGCATCTGGGGCTTCCGCGTGAACCACCAGCTCGAAGTCATGGTCGAGGGACTCGCTATCTCGAAGTAGTACGCATCGCGTCGGGAGAATTCGTGGGTGGCGCCGAACGGGGTGCCCCAAGAGACGCGCAGCCCGGTGAGGGCGAGCATCGAATGGGGCTGTTCGGTGACAGGACCCGCGCTTTCAGCGGGACTCGTTCTGCGGGCCGGTACAATGTCTCCATGATGAACCGCGTCTTGATGCGTCTCGGACTCGTGCTGGCCGTCGCCGCCGGCGTCACCCTGGCGGCCTGCGGGTCACCAACCTCACCCTCCAGCGTCCAGACGTCCGTCGGCACCTACTCCCAGACGGACCTCACGGCCGGCACGGGTGCCGTAGCGGTCACCGGGAACCGTGTGACCGTGGCCTATACGGGCTGGCTCTACGACACCAGCAAGACCGACGGGAAGGGCACCGCGTTCGATTCGGGCACGGCCTTCACGTTCACCATCGGCGCCGGACAGGTGATCTCCGGCTGGGATCAGGGCGTGCCCGGCATGCGCGTCGGCGGGCAGCGCCGGCTCATCCTGCCCCCGAACCTGGCCTATGGCAGCCGCGGCTCCGGCAACGTGATTCCGCCCAACGCCACGCTCGTCTTCGACATCACGCTGATCAGCATCTCGTAGGGACGGCCACGTGATGCCCCGGTCGCCACAGGCTCCAGTCCCCAGGATGTTGCCTCGGCTGCTCGCGGCCACCGCCGTGGCCTGCGCGATCGCCGCCGGCGCAGCCGCGCTGGTGGCGCAGTCGTCACTCCCGCGGATCGCTGACGGCACGCCGGACCTGCAGGGGTTCTGGCAGGTGCGCGGGCGCCCCGACCGGAATCTCGAAGCGGGGTTCGTCGTCGGCGGCAGGATCCCCTATCTTCCGGCTGCCGCGGCGCAGCGCACGAAGAAGGCGGCGGCGCGGGCCTCCGAAGACCCGCTCGAGCACTGCTACATCCCCGGCGTGCCCCGCATCATGGGCCTCGAGCGGCCGTTTCAGGTGCTGCAGACGAAGGCCCACGTGGCGATGCTGTTCGAGTGGACGCTGGACTACCGGCTGATCTTCACCGACGGCGGGGATCACCCGACGCCCTTCACGCCGTTCATGGGTTACGCGCAGGGCCGGTGGGAGGGCGACACGTTCGTCGTCGACGTGACCAACCTGAACGACCGGACGTGGCTGGACCAGACGGGCACGCACCACAGCGAGGCGCTGCATGTGGTCGAGCGGTACACGATGACCGGCCCGAACACGATCCGCTACGAGGCCACGCTCGAGGACCCCGCCGTGTTCGCGCGGCCGTGGACGGTCCGGATGACGCTCGACCGCCAGAAGGGCGCGGACCGCATCCGGGAGTTCCACTGCCAGGCCGAGAAAGAGGAGCGGAACGGCGACTTCGAGCGCGAGGCCCGGACCTGGTATCCCGGGCCCACAGGCGTGCCGAAGACGTTTGCGTTCACGCCGCCTCCGGAGGTGCACCGGCCTTCGACCGCGCCCGCCTCCGTGCGCAGGACGGCCGATGGCAAACCCGACCTGAACGGCGCCTGGGAGGCGGATGGGGGTGGCGCAAACTTTGGCCTGGAGGCCCACCCGAAGGTCGGCCTGATGCCGCCCGGCCGAGGGGTCGTGACCGACCCGCCGGACCGCAAGCTCCCGTTGCAGCCCTGGGCGCAGGAGGAGAAGGCCGCGCGCAACTCGTCGCTGCGCGGCTACGACGACCCGACGGCGCACTGCTTCCCGGCCGGCGTCCCCCGGGCGATGTACGTGCCGGCTCCCTATTTCATCGTGCAGACGCCGGAGACGGTGGCGACGCTGCATGAGCGCATGTCGTGGCGCGCGATCGCGCTGAACCGCTCGCGCCACCTGCCGGACACGATCCGCTACTGGCAGGGCGACTCCCTCGGCCACTGGGACGGGGATACGCTCGTCGTCGAAACGACGAACCTCAACGGCAAGACCTGGGGCAGCGAAGCCGGCGACGTGTTCAGCTACGCCGCGCACGTGGTTGAGCGGTTCACGCCGACCGACGCGAACACCATCCAGTACGAAGCGACGATCACGGATCCGGTTGCCTACACCCGGCCGTTCACGATTGCCTTCCCGATCAGGCGACTCAAGGGTGAATTCCTGGAGCAGGCCTGCCGCGAGGAAGACAGGGACCTGCCCATCCTCAAGCGGATCCGGGACCAG
>JBIKWH010000153.1:0-5352 GCA_044356435.1 Vicinamibacterales bacterium | reverse complement strand
GTTCCGCCAGGAGATGGAACCTTAGGAGTGGAAGCGACTCGTCGTCTGTGGCACTCAGTGCGGCCTTGAGCGCTTCCGCCTCAGCCGCAACCTGCGGCGCAAGGCGCTCCAAGAGCAGGTGTTTCAACTCGTCTCGACCGGGGAACCCCTTGTTGGTATCTGGCATGGGCCTAGTGGGTGTCAGCCTAACGTGCTTTATCTGGCGCGCGCCAATTGCCCGGTTGGAGTGGGTACGTCCACTCCCCCTGGCTCGCTCGGTTCGCTATTCCGGCGCCATTATCCACGCGTCCTGCTGACCGGCAACTGCAATTCCGCCAACCGTTTGGCGGCCAGGGCTGTGGGAAACACCCTGCAAATGGCGCGCGCGGCCTAAGCACAGAATTTCCGGGGAAAAGCAGCGGGCGCCATTTGCTGGTGTCGGCGCGCGCGGAGATGCCGAGCCTAGTTCACCCAGTCGGCGATGAAGATGTTCGTGTCGCCCTCTTTCGCCGCGTTGCGGTTGGAGGCGAAGACGAGCTTCTTCCCGTCCGGGGAAAACATCGGGAAGCTGTCGAAGGTCGGATTCCACGTCACGCGCTCGAGGGCCGTGCCGTCCACGTTGATGACGTAGAGGTCGAAGTCGCGGCCCTTCGGGTCGTGGCTGTTGTTGGCGAAGATGATGCGCTTGCCGTCCGGGAAGAAGTACGGCGCAAAGCTCGCCTTGCCCAGCTTCGTGACCTGCCGCACGTTCGAGCCATCGGCGTTCATCACGTAGATCTCGAGCGTCGTCGGCCGCCACAGGCCGTCCTTGAGCAGGCCCAGGTAGTCCTGCAGCTCCGCGCCCTCGCTCGGCCGGCCGCGGAACACGATCTGCTTGCCGTCCTTGGAATAGAACGGCCCGCCGTCCGGGCCGGCGCGATGCGTCAGGCGCTTCACATCCGTGCCGTCGCCCTTCATCGAATAGATCTCCATGTCGCCGTCGCGGACGCTGGTGAAGACGATGCGGCCGTCTGGGCCGATCGTCGCTTCGGCGTCGTAGCCGTTGCCGGACGTGATCCGCGTCAGGTTCGACCCGTCCGGATTCGCCGTGAAGATGTCGTAGCTCGGATAGATGGGCCACACGTAGCCACGCGCCATCGAGGGTTCCGGCGGGCAGGTGGCGCCGCCGAGGTGCGTGGAGGCGTAGACGATCTTCTTCCCGTCCGGGAAGAAGTAGCCGCAGGTCACGCGGCCCGTGCCGGTGCTGACGCGCTTTACGTCCGACCCGTCGACCTTCATCGTGTACTGCTGATCGCAGGAGGTTTCCGGAGGCCGGTGCGACTGGAAGATGAGCCGCGCGCCGTCGGCTGAGAAGTACGCCTCGGCATTCTCGCCACCGAAGGTGAGCTGCTTGATGTTGGCGAGGTGCTTCTCGCCGGGCATCAGCAGCGGCGCGGTGGCCACCGGCTTCGCCTGCAGTGCGCGCGCGGTCAGCGTGCGGTGCCCGACCAACGCCGCGACGAGGATCGCGGCGACACAGACGACAAGTGGGAGGCGCTTCATAATGGCGTCTGCATGGTAAAGGCTCCGGACATCGCCCGCAATATCGCGAGCGCCGCGCACGACGCGGGTGGCCGGGCGCTCGTCGTCGGGGGCTGGGTGCGCGACGCCCTCCGCGGCTCGCCACCGAAGGACCTCGATATGGAGGTATTCGGCCTCGCCGAGACCGCCCTGCCCACACTCCTCGCACGCTTCGGCCGTGTGGAAGCCGTGGGCCAGAGCTTTCCCGTCTACAAGGTTGTCGCGGACACGGATGCCGGTCGCGCCGAAGTCGATGTGGCCCTGCCCCGCCGGGAATCCAAGGCAGGCCGCGGACACAAAGCCTTCCGCGTACTGGGCGACCCGCACATGTCGATCGCGGAGGCCGCGCGGAGGCGCGACTTCACGGTCAACGCGATCTCGCTGGACCCGCTGACCGGCGCCTTCGAGGATCCGTTCGACGGCCGCGCCGACCTCGCGAGCCGGCTGCTCCGCGTCGTCGACCAGGCCACCTTCGGCGACGACAGCCTGCGCGTGCTCCGCGCCGTGCAGTTTGCCGCGCGGTTCGACTTCACGCTCGAGCCGTCCACGTTTGCCCTCTGCCGCTCGATCCCGCTCGACGACCTTCCGGCCGAACGGATCTGGAGCGAGCTCGAGAAGCTCCTGCTCCAGGCGCCGCGCCCCTCGATCGGCCTGCGACTCGCCTGGGACCTCGGCGTGGTCGAACGGCTGCTGCCGGAGCTGGCGCCGCTCGCCACCTGCCCGCAGGAGCCGGAGTGGCATCCGGAGGGCGACGTGTGGACGCACACGCTGCTGGTCGTCGACGAAGCCCGTGCGCAGAACGGCGACCTCGATCGCCCGCAGCTCCTCACCGTGATGCTCGGCGCGCTCTGCCACGACCTCGGCAAGCCGGCGACGACCTCCGTAATCGACGGGCGCATCCGTTCACCCGGACACGAAGAGGCGGGTGTCCCGCCCACGCTCAGCCTGCTCGACCGGCTGAACGTCCACTCGATCGACGGCTACGACGTGCGCGGGCAGGTGGCGGCACTCGTCGCGCAGCATCTGAAGCCGGGGCAGTTCCACAAGGCGCCGTCCGTCTCCGACGGCGCGTTCCGGCGGCTGGCGCAGAAAGTGGATTGCGAGCTGCTCGCCCGGGTGGCGCGGGCCGACTGCCACGGCCGCACCGGCACCTTCGACTGCTCGGCGATGGACTGGTTTATCGAGCGTGCGCGCGCGATCGGCGTCGAACGCCGCCCGCCGGCGCCGCTGCTGCTCGGCCGGCACGTGCTGGCGCTGGGCGTGGCGCCCGGCCCGCGCGTCGGCGAGATCCTGGCGCAGGTCTACGAGCGTCAGTTGGATGGGGAGATTACGTCGGTGGAACAGGCGGTCGACGCCGCCAGCGTGCTGCTCGGCTCGCGCGGGCGCGCGCCGTCGGCCTAGGCCGCGGCGGATTTCGCGTCGCGGAACTCTTCGAACAGGCGCGCGATGCTTCCGGCCACAGACCGGAGCGAGGGCGCCCAGCCCAGCGCGCGGGCGCGCGGGCTGCGCACGCGCTGATCGAGCGCCAGCGCGTCGGCGTGGAGGCCCATCGTCGTCCGGGCCTCTTCGAGCGAGACCAGCCGGATGTCCGGCCGCATCGCCGGGTGCTCCGCGATGGCGTTGACGATGTCCTCGACCTTCTCGTCGGCCTCGTCGTTCGCGTGAAAGATGCCGGAGGCGTCGTCCGACGCGGCCAGACGCACGTAGAGATCCGCCAGGTCCTTGTCGTACACGCACGCCCAGTGCTGCTGCCCGGTACCGACCACCCGGATGAGGCCGTTCTTCGCCTCTTTGACCAGTTCGGCGATGGGGCCGCGGGACCGGCCGTAGACCATGCCGGGGCGGACGACCGCCGTCCGGATGCCCCCGCCCGCGCCGGCTTCGAGCACCAGCTTCTCGTGCGAGGGGCGCCAGGCCACCAGCGGCGTCGGCTTGGGGACGACCTTCTCGGACGCCGGACGGATGGCCCGGCCAATCACCCAGGCGCTGGAGGTATAGAGAAAGAACGGGGTGCGCTCCACCGGCCCGCTGCCGCGCTTCCGCGCGGCGGCCAGCAACGCGTCGATCGCGAGCCGGTCCGACTCGCCCGCGCGGCGGGAGGATTCCATGGCCGCGTGAATGATGCCGTCGCAGGTTTCCGCGTGTGCGTGATAGCCGGCCGGATTCGCCAGCTCGCCGAGCACGGTCTGGACGCCGCGCATGGCCACGGTCTCGGCCTTTTCAGGGTCACGGATGAGCGCCGTCACCTGATGCCCGCTGCGCAGCAGCGTATCGAGGATCGCAGAGCCGACATACCCGGTGGCGCCCGTAAGGAAGACCCGCATGATCGCGAGCAGGTATTCTACGTCAGCGATCGCTCTCCGGCGCGACGCAGACTCGACCGTGCTAGGTCACATGGCAGATCGCAACACACTCATCGACTTCTTCAAGGACATCGTCACCGAGCGTGGCGACTTTCTTGTGTACGACGACGGATTCAAACGTCGCAGTTATTCCTACGCGCAGGTCGGGTCCGCCGCACGCGGGTTCGCGGCACGCCTGATCGCGGCCGGTATTACCAGGGACGACAAAGTTATTTTCTGGGCCGAAAACCGGCCCGAATGGATCGCGTGTTACTGGGGGTGCCTGCTCATCGGCGCTGTCGCCGTCCCGATCGACTACCGGTCATCGCCGGAGTTCGTCGCGCGCGTCCGTGGCATCGTTCATGCCCGGCTGGCGCTCACCGGCGACGACGTCGATGCCGCCGCGGCACTCCCCGCCTCAGCCGGCACGCCGTGCTGGCCGCTGGCCGACTTCGACTGGACGGCCGACGGTCCCTGGCCGGACGTCGCGATTTCGCGTGACGACATCACGCAGATCATCTTCACCTCGGGCGCCACGGCTGAGCCGAAGGGCGTCGTGATCCGGCATCGCAACGTGCTGGCGAACGTGGTGCCCGTCGAGCGCGAGATCCGGAAGTACCGCGGCTACGCGCGGCCGTTCAGCCCGATCCGGTTCCTGAACCTGCTGCCGCTCAGCCATATGTTCGGGCAGTCGATGGCCACGAGCGTTCCGCCGATGCTGGGCGGCACGGTCATCTTCACGAAGAGCTTCAACCCGCACGATCTGATCCGGCTCATCCGCTCGCGCCGCATCTCGGTCGTGGTCTGCGTGCCGAAGATGCTGGATGTGCTCCGGGAGCACGCCAAACGCGCGTGGCCGGAGGTCGCGGACACGGGCACGTGGTCGATTCCCGGGCGGTGGTGGCACTTCCGCCGGACGCACCTGGCGTTCGGGCCGAAGTTCTGGGCCTTCGTGGTCGGCGCCGCGCCGCTCGCGCCGGACCTCGAGGCGTTCTGGCGGAAGCTCGGCTTCGCCGTGGTGCAGGGCTACGGGCTGACGGAAACCGCGCCGATCGTCACGCTCAACCACCCGTTCCGGACGAGCGCCGGGTCGGTCGGCACGCCGATCGGCGGCGTCGACATCCGCATCGCGGACGACGGCGAGATCCTCGTCAAGGGCGAGAACGTCACGTCGGGCTACTACACGGCGGATGCGACCGCCACGAGCGAGTCCGCGCTCGACGCCGACGGCTGGCTGCACACCGGCGACATCGGCGAGCGCGACGCCCAGGGCCGCGTGTTCATCAAGGGCCGCAAGAAGGAAATGATCGTCCGGCCCGACGGGCTCAACGTCTTCCCGGAGGACGTGGAGCGCGTGCTCAACGCGCTGCCCGGCGTGGCGGACTCAGCCGTGGTCGGTCTGGCGTCCGGCAGTGACGAGCGCGTGCACGCGGTCGTCGTGGCGCCGGAGGGCACGGACCTCGACGCGCTC
>JBIKWH010000152.1:0-5354 GCA_044356435.1 Vicinamibacterales bacterium | reverse complement strand
ACCTGCCCATCCTCAAGCGGATCCGGGACCAGGAGCGCGCGCGTCTCGGCGTGCGGACCCGGGACACCGACAAATAGGCCGGCTGCGTCAGCAGGTCTCGGCGACCAGCGCCGCCAGGTCCTGCGCGATCGAGAGACACGCCGTCAGGCCCGGCGATTCGATGCCGGCGGCGTGAATCAGGCGCGGCACGCGCGAGTCGCGCGCGATCAGGAAGTCCGCGAACGACTCCTCGGGCGGGTGCAGCTTCGGCCGGATGCCGGTGCCGCCCGGACGGAGATCGGCCAGCGTGATGTCAGGCAGCAGCTCCCGCGCCGGTTCGAGGAACGCCTCGATGGGCAGACGGTTGCTCTCGTAGTCGTCCTTCCGCGCCTGATAGGCCGCGGTCGGTCCGAAGGTCACCGTGCCGGCCACGGTCTTCGTGATGTGCACGCCGAGACCATGCGTGTGTGGCAGCGGATACACCAGGCCGTTCACCCAGCCCCGTCGCGACGGCACCAGCTCCGCATACTCCCCTCGACACGGGAAGATCGTGAACGGGTCGCCACCGGCCATCGCCGAGACCTCATCCGCGTAGAGCCCCGCCGCGTTCACGACGGCACGGGCGCGGATGCGCTCGGACGGCGTGACCAGGGTCATCGCCGACGTCGAGGGTTCGCAGCCCACGAGCGGCGTCCCGGTCAGCAGCGCGACCTCGCGCTCCCGGCAGAGATGCGCGAGCGTTCGGACGAGTACCTCGGCTTCGAGGATGCCCGTGTCCGGTGAGAAGAGCGCCGCCACCGGCGGCCGCAGGTGCGGCTCGCGGGCGCGGACAAACGCCGCGTCGACCATCGACAGCCGCGAGGACCCGTTGGCCAGGCCGCGCGCCCGGATGGCCTCCAGCCGCGTGGCCTCCTCATCCGAGTAGGCGACGACCAGCTTGCCGGCACGCACCATCGGGACCCGGTGGGCCTCACAGAAGGCGTAGAGGGCCGCGGCGCCGGCGAGGCAGTGCCGGGCCTTCAGGCTCCCAGGTGGGTAGTAGAGCCCCGCGTGAATGACCTGGCTGTTATGGGTGCTCGTGCCCATGCCCGGGCGCGGCTCGCGCTCGAGCACACACACGCTCCGTCCGGTGGTGGCGATGGCCAGCGCGGCCGAGAGGCCGATGACCCCTCCGCCGACAACGGCGACGTCGATTTCGATGGGTTCCATGTGGGGGTCTGTTCGTTGCCGGCCTTTCTGGCGAAATGGTACGATGCATGGCTGGCGCGTGCGAAGAACTGAAGTGCTGGAACCGGTCCTGGTAACGGGCGCGGGCGGGCGGTTGGCGCTGTTCGTCGCGGATGCCTTTGCCGGATCCCGGGTCGTGGCGCTGACGCGGCGCGCGCTGGATATCACGGACGCGCGGGCTGTCCGTACGGCGGTCGGGGACATCCGGCCGGCCGTCATCGTCAATTGCGCGGCCTACAACGACGTCGAGCGGGCCGAGGACGACGCCGCGGGCGCGCTCGACGGTAACGCCCTGGGCGTCCGGTGCCTGGCTCGCGAGGCGGCCCGGTCCGGCGCCACGCTGGTTCACTACAGCACCGACTTCGTGTTCGACGGGGAGGCGGACCGGCCGTATCTCGAGTCCGACGCCACCCGGCCGCAGAGCGTGTATGCCGCGTCGAAGTGGCTGGGGGAGCGTTTCGCCCTCGAGGCGCCGGGGGCGATCGTGCTGCGGGTGGAGAGCCTGTTCGGCTGTCCGCCGGAGTGGACGGGGCCGCGCGGGTCGCTCGATGCGATGGTCGAGCGGTTGCGGGCGGGACAGGAAGTGAAGGCGTTCACGGACCGTGTCGTGACGCCGAGCTACATGGCGGACGTGGCCGCCGCTACCCGGCACCTGATCGACACGGGAGCCGAGGCCGGGATCTACCACTGCGTGAATTCGGGGCACGAGACCTGGGTCCGCGTGGCCGCCGAGGCGGCCCGGCTCCTGGGCTCCGCGGCACCGATCACGCCGATCACGTTGCAGGACGTACGGATGCGGGCGCCGCGTCCGCGGTATTGCGCGCTGTCGAACGCCAGGCTGGCGGCAGCGGGATTCCCGATGCCGGCCTGGCAGGACGCACTTCAACGCTGGCTGGGCCCGATGGCCGAGCCGGCACCCTCGGGCGTGGCCCGGGCGTAGAGAGCGGAGAACGGTTACGCGTATGGCAAAGCGGGCGGTCATCACGGGCATCACGGGGCAGGACGGGTCGTACCTGGCAGAGCTGCTGCTCGAGAAGGGCTACGAAGTCACGGGCATCGTGCGCCGGTCCAGCGCGCCGAACTTCTGGCGCATCGAGCACCTCCTCGACCGCATCACGCTCAGGCCCGCCGACCTGCTCGACCAGCTCTCCATCATGCGGGTCATTCAGGACGTGCGCCCGCAGGAGCTCTACAACCTTGCGGCGATGTCGTTCGTGCCGGCGTCGTGGGACCAGCCGATGCTGACGGGCGAGTACAACTCGCAGGGCGTCACGCGCGTCCTCGAGGCCGTCCGGCAGGTGGATCCCTCGGTGCGCATCTACCAGGCGTCGTCGAGCGAGATGTACGGCCGCGTGCGTGAAGTACCGCAGACGGAGCTGACGCCCTTCTATCCGCGCAGCCCCTACGGCGTGTCGAAGGTCTTCGGGCACTACATCACCGTCAATTACCGCGAGAGCTACGACCTGTTCGCGGTCTCGGGCATCCTGTTCAACCACGAGTCACCGCGCCGCGGCCTGGAGTTCGTGACCCGCAAGGTCACCGAGGGCGTCGCGCGCATCAAGCTCGGGCTCGCGAAGGATCTCGCCCTCGGCAATCTGGACGCCTCCCGCGACTGGGGCTTTGCTGGTGACTACGTCCGTGCGATGTGGCTGATGCTGCAGCAGCCGAAGGCCGACGACTACGTGATCGCGACAGGCGAGACACACACCGTGAAGGAGCTTGTCGAGGTCGCCTTCGGGCATGCGGGTCTCGACTGGCAGAAGTTCGTGCGCACGGATCCGGCGTTCCTCCGGCCGGCCGAAGTCGACCTGCTGATCGGTGACCCCTCCAAGGCGAAGAAGGACCTCGGCTGGAAGCCCAGCGTGGACTTCAAGGGGCTGGTCGCCATGATGGTCGATGCGGACCTCGCGCGTCTGAGCCGCGCGCCCCACGCCGACGCCCGTATCGAGCGCTGAGTCACTCATGACCGCAGAGACCCTGAAGGGCAAGATCGAGAATCGCACGGCCCGTGTGGGCGTCATCGGCCTCGGCTATGTCGGCCTGCCCCTCGCGGTGGAGTTCGCCGCGGCGGGCTTCCACGTGACCGGCTTCGACATCGATGCGAGCAAGGTGTCCGCCGTCAACGCGGGCAAGAGTTATATCGGCGACGTCGCGGAAGCGCACCTCGCTGACGTCGTCCGCGCGGGCCGCCTGAAGGCGACCGCGAACATGGCGGAACTGGGCGACATGGATGTCATCGACATCTGCGTGCCGACGCCGCTCAACAAGACACGCGACCCCGATCTGTCCTTCGTCGTGAAGTCGGTCGACGCCGTGAAGGCGCACCTGCGCAAGGGCCAGCTCGTCATTCTCGAGTCGACGACGTATCCCGGCACGACGGATGAAGTCGTCCAGCCGGCGCTCGAAGCGGGCGGCCTCGTGGCCGGCACGGACTTCTTTCTCGCGTTCTCGCCCGAGCGCGTGGACCCGGGCAACGTCAACTTCAACACCAAGTCGATCCCCAAGGTCGTCGGCGGCATGAACCCGGCGAGCACGGAGCTGGCGAAGGCGTTCTACGGGTCGGTGATCGACCACGTGGTGCCGGTCAGTTCGACGCGCGTCGCCGAGATGGTGAAGCTGCTCGAGAACACGTTCCGCGCGGTTAACATCGGCCTGGTCAACGAGCTGGCGCTCATGTCGAACCGCATGAACCTCGACGTGTGGGAAGTCATCGACGCGGCCGGCACCAAGCCGTTCGGCTTCATGCCGTTCTATCCGGGGCCCGGCCTCGGCGGGCACTGCATCCCGATCGACCCGTTCTACCTCTCGTGGAAGGCGCGGCAGAGCGGCTTCGAGTGCCGGTTCATCGAGCTGGCGGGGCAGATCAACGGCTCGATGCCGGCGTTTGTCGTCGAGCGCGTGGGTGAGGCGCTCAACACGCGCAAGCAGGCGATCAACGGCTCACGCGTCCATGTGTTCGGCGTTGCCTACAAGAAGGACGTCAACGACATGCGCGAGTCGCCCGCGCTGGACGTCATGGAGCTGCTCGAGCGCCGCGGCGCGGTGCTGAGCTACACGGACCCGTACGTGCCGGTCCTGAAGCACGGCGACCTGGACCTGGTGTCGGTGCCGGAAGCGGAGGCGGGGCCGGGCGTGGACATCGCCGTCATCTGCACGAACCACGGCGTGTTCGACTACGCCGCGATGCCGAAGCGCTTCCCGCTCGTGCTCGACACCCGCAACGCGCTCAAGGGTACGGAAGCCGACAACCTGTTCCGCCTCTAGCGCCACGGCTGGGACGCCCGTGTTCGGAAGCACCCGGCGGCCCGTGCCCGTGCGGATGCTCCGGTTCCGCATGCCGGACAAACGCACCTCCGGCGGACCTGTCGCTACCGCGAGAAGCGGAGGGTGCCTCTTGTGGAGGTCAGCGTCATTGACGTGGCCGAACCACCGACCGTGCTCTCGCCGCTCAGGATCGTTGTGAAGACCGTCTCGAATGATGCCGTCGGACACGCCGCGCGTGTGCAGGCGAGCGCGGGGCCGGCCGTCAGCGTCTTGCCCGACAGCGTGTAGCGCCCCGCGCACGTGTTGCAGTCCGCCCGCGCGGAGATGGAGCCTTCGGCGAGCGTGAGCGTGTACGTCGCGCCCGCCGGCACGTTCTGCGAGGCCTGGCCGCTGGCCTGGAGCGACGAGAGGTTCCAGGTCCCGACAAGCTGGGCCTCCGTGAGCGAGGACGGCCCCGTGAGCATGTCGCAGCCGGCAGCCAGCATCACCGTCGCGACCAGCAGCAAGGCGGCCAGGGGCTGTCGTCTCTGTTCGTGGTGGGTGTTCACGTCGCTCTCCTCTCCGCTGCGTGTCATACGTCAGGGGCGCCCGCCGGACTGCGGCATGACGGCACCGACTTCGTGCAGGACCGGATAGCCGGCCATCACGCCCCGCGGGCGGTCGTCGGTCACATTTGGTCCGGGCCGGTCCCGCTTCTCCGTCCACACCTGATTGACGCGCAGGTCGATGCGCCGTCGCGGAGCGGTGCCCTTTTCCCTGAGCGCGACGCCGACCTGGGTCCAGCGGCCGGCCGGAACCGTGGCCGTCTGCACCAGCACGCCGTCGGCTTCGAGCTGCACGACGAACGGTCGCGCGCGGTCCTGGAGCGCTGGTGCCTGGACGTC
>JBIKWH010000151.1:0-5366 GCA_044356435.1 Vicinamibacterales bacterium | reverse complement strand
ACGTCATGCTGCGAGTCGAGCTGGAGATCGCCCTCGTGGAGGGTCGGCTGCAGGTGCGCGACCTCCCGGATGCCTGGCGCGCCGCCATGGCGGACTACCTCGGCCTCACGCCCCCGACCGATGCCAGCGGCGTCCTGCAGGACATTCATTGGTCCATCGGGGCCTTCGGCTACTTCGCCACCTACACGCTCGGGAATCTGATCTCGGCGCAGCTCTGGAACGCCTTCGGGGCCACGCATCCCGAGCGCGACGAGGCGATGACCCGCGGCGACTTCTCCGCGCTGCGCTCGTGGCTCGGCACCACGGTGCATGCACCGGGCCGCAAGTACCTGCCGAAGGAGATCGTGCAGCGCGCGACCGGCGGTGGACTCGACGCGGAGCCCTACCTCCAGTATCTGGAGCAGAAGTACCGCGCCGTGTACGCCGGCTAGGCGGCCGCCCGCACCGGGCAGCGCGCAGTTATTGCGGTGTCGTCGGCGACTCGGGCGACGGCTCCGACGGCACAGCCGGAAGCGGGATCACTTCGCTCGAACTGACGCCGAACTTGCGGAACCGGCCGTAGGTCGCCTTGCCGCGGACCTCGGAGCGACGGAGGGTGTAGACCTCCTCCATCTCCTGCGGCACTTCGACGCCGAAGCGCTCATCGAACGCGAAGGTCGTCGTCACAATGGCGTGCAGGCCGGCGTCAAGAAAGCCGATCTCCGTCCGCACGACCTCGCCGGTCGGCAGGACCCACGCCTTGCCGCTCGCGAACAGGCTCCGGCCGTCCGGCGTCTGGACGACCGTGGGCTTCTCCTTCTCGCGGTAAGTCAGCTCCCAGGCGCCGGGCCGCACCGACGGGGCTTCCTTCTCGACCTTGAACTCGAACCGTCCCTGCTGCCGCGCATCGAGAAAGCCCATCGCCAGCAACGGCATGTTGATCGTG
This sequence comes from Vicinamibacterales bacterium, assembly GCA_044356435.1. Classification (GTDB taxonomy): domain Bacteria; phylum Acidobacteriota; class Vicinamibacteria; order Vicinamibacterales; family UBA2999; genus CANKJK01. Next base: position 4,441 of record JBIKWH010000151.1, on the reverse strand, counting down.
CGCTGCAGCTCGCCGATGTTGTAGCGGGCGCTTTCCTCGGTGATGGCCTTGGCCAGCAGCAGGCTCGTATCCCCAGGTCGCGTCAGCAGCCGCAGCAGGCGCTCCTCCCTCTCCCGCACGGGCTTGCCATCGACGACGAAGACGTCGCGCAGCGGCACCCAGTGGTCGATGTCGGGCAGCTTGACCAGCAGAAAGTCGGAGACCAGTTCGCGGCGCTGGGCGCCCATGACGCTCGCCGCGGCGCCCCGGCCGGACCCGCTCACCGCGTTCTTCCCCGAGGCCACCTGGAGATACCGCTCCTCGGCCACCACAGAAGTGAACGCGCTCGAGAAGCGGACCATGTAGGTTGCCGCGGCGGCCAGCAGTGCCTGGCTCGTCGGACGCGGAGCCGGCTGGGCGGACAGCAGGGCCACTGGCGCGCCAGCGAGCGCCACGGCCAGGAGCAGCTTCGGGAGAGGAGACGGGCGCCACATCGTCATCACCGGCGCCAGCCCCGCTCTACTGGCAGAACCGGTCGAATGCGGACGTCAGTGCGGAGGCGATCTCCTGCGCGGAGCGGTTCTCGATCTCGTGACGCTGGAGGACGTAGACGAGCTCACCGTTCTTGAGCAGTCCCACCGAAGGCGACGACGGCCGCACGCCGGTGAAGTAGCTCCGGGCGCGGTCGGTCGCATCGATGTCCGCCCCGGCAAACACCGTGGCGACCCTGGCCGGCTTCGTCGCATGCTGCAGCGCCAGGCCGACGCCCGGACGGGCCTTCCCGGCCGCGCAGCCGCACACGGAGTTGACGACGATCATCAACGTGCCCGGCGTCCCGGTGACGGCGGCGTCCACGTCGGCCGCGGTGCGCAGTTCTTCGACGCCATGACGCGTCAGGTCGGCGCGCATGGGCGCCACAAGCATCTCGGGATACGGCATGCGGGCATCATAGCAGCCGGATTCGGGGGATAGGTTCTACAATCTCCGCATGACGCTTGGCGAGATCGCCGCCGCGCTCGGGTGCACAGTGCACGGCGCCGCGGACCGGCCCATCACCGGCGTGGCCACGCTCGATGCCGCCGGCCCGACGGACCTCACGTTTCTGGCCAACCCCAAGTACGCGGGCCGGGCCAGGCGGTCGAAGGCCGGGGCCATCCTCGTCTCCGCGCCGTTCGAGAGCACCACGATGGCGTCGGTCGTCTCGAAGAACCCGTATCTGGACTTCGCCCGCGCGCTCGCCATGTTCTACCGCGCGCCCAGGCCCGCGCCGGGCATCCACCCGCTGGCCTCCGTGGACCCGACGGCCGTAGTCGGGCCCGGCAGCTCCGTCGGGCCGTTCGCCGTCGTCGGCGCACGTGTCACGCTCGGCCGGAACGCCGTGCTGCATCCGCATGTGGTGATCTACGAAGGCGTCACGGTCGGCGACGACTTCACCGCCCACGCCCATGCGTCGGTCCGGGAGTTCTGCCGGATCGGCCACCGGGTGACGCTGCAGAACGGCGTTGTCATCGGCGGCGACGGCTTCGGCTTCGCGAAGCGGGCCGATGGCTCCCACGAAAAGATCGTCCAGTCGGGCGTCACCGTCGTCGAGGACGACGTCGAGATCCAGACGCTCTCCTCGATCGACCGCGCCACGCTCGGCGAAACCCGTGTGAAGCGCGGCGCCAAGATCGACAGCCTCGTGCAGGTCGGCCACGCGTGCGTGGTCGGCGAGGACAACATCATCTGCGCGCAGACGGGGCTCGCCGGCAGCAGCGTCCTTGGCCGCAACGTGCTCCTGGCCGGCCAGGTCGGCGTGTCGGGCCACCTGACGATCGCGGACAACACGGTCGTCTACGCGCAGAGCGGGATCGTCGGCGACGTCGACGCGGGCTCGGTCATCGCAGGCAGCCCCGCGTACGACGCGAAGACCTGGCTCCGAACCTCGTCTGCCCTCCCACGGCTGGCCGACATGCAACGGGATCTCCGGACGCTCAAGGCGCGGCTGGCGGCACTGGCGCCGCAACCGGAAGACGCCCCCTCCGGCGAGTAGCGCCGGGCGCCTCTATCGCTGGGCGACCAGCTCCGCCTGCTTCGGCGGCGGAAACGCCGAGGCCACGTAGGCCGCGACATCCACCATGTCTTCAGCCGTCAGCCTGGCGACCACCAGACGCATGAGCTGCACAGCGGCGCCATTGCGGGCGCCCTGCTGAATGTCGAACAACTGCCGGGCGATGTAACTGGGTGACCGGCCGGCAATGGGCGGCACGTCGGCCGCACCCATCAGGTCCAGACCATGACAGGCGGTGCAGGCGGTGGTCTTGCCCTGGACGATCTGTCCGTTCACGATCGACATCCCGCCGAACAGCGCGAGGTTCCTGCCACGCTCCAGGCTGCCCGGGGGAACGAAGGCGACAAAGCCCGACCGCGGATCGCGGAGCTTCTCCGCGCGCTCCTCGTTCTCGGGCATCTCGATGATGCGAGTGCCGACGGGCTCGATCGGGGTGCGGTCCCGATCCGCGGCCAGAAACAGATTCCCGGCAATGCGTGTCCGTGGCACGAGCGCGCTCTCGACCACGCGCACGCGCCGGCTCCAGGGGATCGCGGCAAAGTAATCCGCCGCCTGCGTGATCTCCTGCTCCGTCATCGCCTTCGCGAGGTCGATCATCGTGTGCGTGTTCGGCTTGCGCGGGTCGGCGCTCCGTCTGAGCCCATTGCGGAAGTCCCGGATCTGCCGGACGAAGTACTCCTTCGGCAGAGCGGCCGGCGCGGCATTCTCGGGGCGGCCCATACCGTTGGGCAGATGGCAGGACCCGCAGCCGCGTGTCTTCTCGCCGAGGGCCGCCGGTCCCCGCCGGATGATGTCGGGCATGACGGGGTGATCACCCGGGTGCCAGTCGATCACGTTCTGGCCATCCCGGACATCCACGAGGGAGTACTGCGCGTTGCTGTAGGCGAGCCCGCGCTTCCGTGTCTGCTCCTCTTCAGGCTCATTCGGTCGCAGCCGTCGGCTGGGCGGGGCCTGGGGCTGGGCCTTCTCACCGGGCTCTGGCCGTCGCTCGAAGCCATAGGCCCAGAGCGGCTGCTGGGTGAAGTCGACGGTGGCCGGTGGCGGCGGCACGGCGACATCCGCGAGGCCGCCAGGCACGGCGGCCGCCGGCGCGGGCCCGGACGCGCGGCGCTCGCCGCGGAAGCGGTCGACGTTGCTCATGACGACCATGCCCAGCACAAAGCAGGTCAGGCCGAAGACCAGATCCCCCACGCTCGAACGCATCACACCCTCCCGCGCCACCGGGGCCGCGTCTCGGGACGATAGCGGACCCGCCCCCGGAAACACAAACGGCGGGACCGGACACCAAGGTCCGATCCCGCCGCGGGAACTGCAGACGCCGCGCTGGGCGTCCTAGTCCAGCACCTCCACGCGCGACACACGGGCCGTACGCATGTTGGTGAACCACAGCACCGGCTTGTCCGAGTGCTCGGTGCCGGGCTGGTAGTTGATCTTCTTCGTGTCGAACTCGGTCGGCCACTGGTAGGCGATGATGTCGTTCGTGTTCTGGTCGACCCGGTAGAGCCGCTCCGCCATGTTGCTCGGCGCGTAGACGCGGCCCTTCTTGTCCGGATGCGACGACGTATACGGCCCGGCGTAGGCGTCCAGCCTCCAGCGCCGGAACTCCCCGGTCTTCGTATCGATTCTCACGACCGAGTCGCCACGGTACTCGCCATACCAGAGCCGGTCCTCATGATCGATGGCGCCGCGGCGGCCCATCGTGTTCTCGACCGGCCACCAGATGCCCTTCTTGTTCGCCATGTCGTACCCCATCGCGCCGCCGGGGCCGGCCTGCGAGACCATCCACGGATTGCCCTTGGAGTCGATTTCCGAGTTACCCGCGTAGGCGGCCACGCCCTTCGGCACGACGCCCGATGCGTTCGGATTGAACGTCCCATCCGCCTTGAGGGTCTTCGGATCGACGCGCGTGAAGCCAGCCCAGATCTTGCCGTCTGGCCCGAGCGAGATGAACTGGGCCGAGACGCCCGTCACCCAGTCGTACTTCTCCGTCTTCGGGTCGAAGCGGAGGAGCTGCGAGCCCCCCTTCTCGTTGCGCGTCGGCACCCAGACCATACCGTCGCCATCAACGACCACGTCGCGCGTGCCGGGAATCACGCCCTTCGGCACGTCGGGAATGGAGGGCGGCTTGTATTCCTTGAACGTCTTCGTCTTCGTGTCGAACCTGGCGAGATACATCGCGCTTTCATCCGTGAACCACAGCACGCCGTCCTTGCCCATCGCGCTGTCGTGCGTGGCCGTCGAGGCGGTCGGGATGTCCCACTCGGTGATGATGACCTTCGTCGCGGCGCCCTTCGGCCGCGGCATCGTGTGCTTCAGTTCGAACGGGTGAGCCGACCGCCCGCCGCTGAGATTTACGGCGGCCCAGAAGTCCGCCACCTCCGTCCGCGGCATGCCCGGCGACGCGCCCCAGTT
>JBIKWH010000150.1:0-5373 GCA_044356435.1 Vicinamibacterales bacterium | reverse complement strand
CAGTCGGCCTCGGCGTTGCCGGTCTGTCCGTCCACGAGCCGCATCCCGGTCGACCGCTTCGCGATGAAGCGGGACATCTGGAGCGAGATGAATGCGCCGCCCATGCCCCAGACGAGGCAGAACAGGGCGAGCGAGCCGAGGTCGAGTCCGGAGTCGGTGACGTACCGGTCCAGGCCCAGGACGCTCAGGATGATCGAGAGCGTCAGGACGACCGCGAGGTTGGTCAGCAGGAACAGGAAGATGCGTTTGCCCATGGGCTCAGGATAGCAGGAGCCACGGCGGGCCGCCCGACGGCGGCCGATAGCGGTGTGGACGGGGCTCAGCCCCGGGAGTAGACCGCCTGGGAGAGAATCACGCCGGCCACGGCGCCGACGCCGATCATCGCGCCGTTGCCCGTGACCTGCATGGCGAAAATGCCCGCGATGGCTCCGCCAAGGAGGCCGACCCACATGTAGCGGCCTCGCAGGATCTTCCGACTCTGCAGTTCCTTCTGCTCTCTTCGCATCGGGGGATCTCCCGTCCCTGGGTGTGTCCCGAACGTGTTGCGACGCTGCAAATACTTCCGAAGAGCTTAGTCCAACTTCCGGGCGAGATGCTGCAGGAACATGCCGACGTCGGTCACGACGCCCACGGTCTGCATCGATCCCCGGTCGCTGAGCTTGGTCACGACGGCCGGGTTGATGTCCACGCAGACCACTCGCACCCAGGACGGCAGCATGTTCCCGACGCCGATGCTGTGCAGCATCGAGGAGAGCATCAGCACCATCTGGACGTTCGTCAGGGCCTCCGAGTAGCGGTTCTGCGCCTCGATCAGGTCCATGATCGTGTCCGGCAGAGGGCCGTCGTCCCGGATGCTGCCCGCGAGCACGTAGTCCACATTGTGGGTGACGCACGCGTGCATGACGCCGGTGGTCAGCACGCCCTGGGCGACCGCTTCGCGGATGCCGCCCGCGCGGTTGACGGTGTTGATGGCGGCCATGTGGTTGCGGTGACCCTGCTCCACCGGGGCGCCGGCGTTGAGGTCGATCCCGAGGGACGTCCCCTTCAGCGCGTACTCGATGTCGTGGACGGCGAGGGCGTTGCCGGCCAGCACGACATCCACATAGCCCTTCCGGATCAGCGCGGCAAAGTGCTCCACGCCTCCCGTATGGACCACGACCGGGCCGGCGACGACGGCGATCCGGCCGCCGTTCTTCTTGACGTCGGCCATCATGGCCGCCACGCGCGCCACCGTGACCTCCACCCGGCGCTCGGAGGAGACGTCGTTGCTCATGAAAGCGAAGCCGAGCCGGTCGCGCTCGCGGAACTCGGGCAGCACGCGGATGCCTTCGTGACCGCAGACGACCTGGTCGCCCGTGCGCACGTCACGCAGCTTGCGGCACGAGGCCTTTCCGCCGTCGACGACGATCACCGCGTCCATGCGCTGATACTGCACTTCGACCCACTGCCCGCCGACGCGCACCTGCGTCCGGTGGTTGGTCGTGGAGTAGAAGTCGTCACGGACGCAGCGATCCTTCTCGGCCGGCGTCAGCACGGCGTCACGTTCCTGAAGCATCTGGCAGCCGAGCGTCGTGAGCTGTTTCAGCAGCTCCGCGAGCGCCTCGGACGACTCGGCGGTCAGGCGCATCTCGATCCGGCTCGCATCGTCGTTGGTGCGGCCGATGTCGAAGCGGAGCACCTCGTAGGCGGCGTTCTGCTCGATGACCTTGTCGAAGATGGCGCTGAGGTGGCCGGAGTCGATCAGGTGGCCGTGCGCTTCGATGACTTCGCTGGCGGGCATGGCGCCATTATCCCCCGCCCGGGGGACTCTGGCTCGCGGCGACCGGAGGTGACTCCGGCAGGACCATCTTGTAGCCGATGCCGCGCACGGTCTGCAGCATCGTGGGCGCCGAGGGCGCGTCCCCGAGATAGCGTCGGAGCCGGACGATGAAGTTGTCGATGGCCCGCGTGTCGGTGGCGGCCGACAGGCCCCAGACGTCTTCCAGGATGGCGCGGCGGGGCACGGCGCGTCCGGCATTGCGCACGAGGTAGTGCAGGAGGTCCGCCTCCATCCGCGTCAGCGGTTGCGTCTGGTCGCCATAGGTGATCTCAAGGGCGTCGAAGTCGACGCGGCGGTCTCCGATGGTGCACACGTCCACCGGTGCGTCCGACACGGCCGGGCGGCCTTCGCGATGCCACCGGTTGCGGCGCAGCAGGACCTGCAGGCGGGCGAGCAGGATGCTGAGCTCGAACGGCTTGGGCACGTAGTCGTCCGCTCCGGCCTCAAGGCCGCGCAGTACCTCCTCGGCCCGGCTTCGCGCGGTGAGCATCAGAATGGGCACGAACTGGCCGGCGGCGCGCACCTCGGTCGTCACCGCGTAGCCGTCCTTGCCGGGCAGCATGATGTCGAGCAGGACGGCGTCGAAGCGGTCCCGCTCGGCAAGCAGCAGCGCCGCCGCGTCCGAGCCGTTGCCGAGCACGGTGACCTGGAAGCCCTCCGCCTCGAGGTTGAAACGGAGTCCGTCCGCGATGTGGGTTTCGTCCTCCACGACGAGGATCTGGGTCATGCCCGGAGCGCGCGCGGCAGTTCCACCGTGAAGGTGGCGCCCTGTCCCTCGCCCTCGCTCTGGACGAAGACGCGTCCGCCGTGGGCTTTGGCGATGGAGCGGACGAGAAAGAGGCCGAGGCCGGTGCCCTTCACCGAGCCGCTGTTGCCGGGCACGCGGTAGAAGCGGCGGAAGATGCGGCGGAACTGCGACTTCGGAATGCCGACGCCGCGGTCCTGCACGCGCACCCACACCGAGTCCGGCGTCGGCACTGCGAGCGTGACGGCGATGCGGACGGCGTCCCCGGAGTACTTCACGCCGTTGTCGAGCAGGTTGGCGACCGCCGTGCGCAGGTCGTCGGCCTCGCCCATCACGGTCAGCGGCTGCTCACCGGGGACGTCCAGCGCGATCGCGCCGGCCGGCAGGTGGTGGCGCAGCGCCGCGGCGTCCACGCACTCGCGGACGAGGGAGCCCAGGTCGACGCGCGTGAACGCATGCGGCCGTGTGCGACGGTCTTCGCCGGCCTTCAGGACGTTCTCGACCATCTGCTGCAGCCGGTCGGTGTCCGCGAGCATGATCCCGTAGAAGTCGCGGCGCTGCTCGTCGGTGAGCGTGCGCGTCTGCAGGGTTTCGAGGTAGAGCCGGATGGACGCGATCGGCGTCTTCAGCTCGTGCGTCACGCCGCTGATGAATCGGTCGTGGTCCGCGTTGCGGTTGATCTCGATGAGCAGGAAGACGGTGTAGAGGATGATGCCCGTGATGACGATCGCCGAGAAGACGATCCCCAGGATCAGCGGCGTGACCTGACCCGCGTAGAGCACGACCCAGCCGATGTTGAGCGCGACGGCCGCCGCGAGCGACGCGACGGCCAGCGCGACCACAAGGCTGATGGCCTTCTGCCGGCGGGTCATGGGGCAATCTTAGCCCCGCCGGCAGCGGTCCGAACGCCTACGCGACGGCTTCGTCGTCGAGCTCGAGCGTGTCGTTCTCTTCGTACGGGACGGCCTGCGCGAGCTTCGCCACCTTGATGTCCCAGGCGAGGCCGAGGGCCTTCAGCGTCGAGATGCCGATCCAGTTCAGGTCCACCTCATACCAGGCGAGCCCGTGGCGCGCCGAGGTCGGGTGCGCGTGGTGGTTGTTGTGCCAGCCCTCGCCGAACGTGAGGAGCGCCACCCACCAGTTGTTCGTCGAGTCGTCGCGCGTCTGGTACCGGCGGCTGCCCCACAGGTGCGTGGCGCTGTTCACGAGCCACGTGGTGTGGAGGCCGAACACCGTGCGGAAACCGGTGCCCCAGAGCACGTAGGGGATGCCGCCGTAGGCGAGCAACGCCAGGCCGACGACCACCTGCGGCACCCAGTGCCACTTGGTCAGCGCGACGTGGAACTTGTCCTTCGCCAGGTCCGGCACGTAGCGGGCGAGGAGCGCCGTCTCCTGGTGGAGACCCTGGCCCATGATGATCCAGCCCATGTGCGCCCAGAAGCTGCCTTCGCGCGGCGTGTGCGGATCGCCGTCGCGATCGGACTTCTGGTGGTGCACGCGGTGGGTGGCGACCCAGAAGATCGGTCCGCCCTCGAGCGCCAGCGTGGCGCAGAGCGTGAGGAAGTACTCCATCCACTTCGGGGTCTTGTAGCTGCGGTGGGTCAGCAGGCGGTGGTAGGCCATGCCGATGCCGAGCATGCCGGCCACGAAATACAGAACGACGGCCGCGATGATGGCGCCGGTATCGATGTAGAAGAAGGCTGCGACGGCGGCGATGTGGAAGGCCACCATGGCGATGGTGGTGATCCAGTTGATGCCCTTCTGATACTTCCGGCCGAAAAGCAGTGTCGGTTGAGCCATGAATCCTCGGGCGCGGGCGGGATGCCCGGTGAGCCGTCGCTTACGGTATCCGAGGTCGGTCGGCGCCTTCTGTAATACTTGTGTATTCGTTCTAAATGACTGAATCAAAAGGGCTAACAAGCGGTGTGCGTATGCTCGCGCTGAGCATCCACGCCGACTACGCCTGCCGCCATTCGGGGCGCTGTTGCGCCACGGACTGGGATGTCCCGGTGGAGACGCCGGCACGCCTGGCCATCGAGACGGGCATCCGCGCCGGCCAGCTGCCGATGGTCGACGCCTTCGCCGCGGGCGCGCCGCCGGCGGGCTACGACGGTGTGCTGGCCCGGGCGAGCGACGGCGCCTGCGTCTGGTTCGATCGCGACTCGCGGCTCTGCGCGGTCCATTCCCGGCTCGGCGAACCGTCGCTGCCGACGACGTGCCGCATGTTTCCGCGTATCGCGCGCACCGGACCACGGGGCGTGGCCATCACGCTCTCGCATTACTGCCCGACGGCGGCGCGGATGCTGCTGCGCGACGACGTCCCGCTGGCCGTCGTGGAGCGTCCACCGGCGTTCCCGTCTGGAACGTACGAAGGACTCGACGCGGACGAGTGGCCGCCCCTGCTGCACCCCCGGATGCTGATGGACGACGAGGCGTACGAAGCCTGGGAAGCGCACGTGGTCTGGCGGTGCGCGACGGTGCGGTCGTTGTGGTCGGCGCTCGCGACGATCCGTCGCGATGGGGAGGCACTCGGTACCTGGCGGCCGGACGACGGCCCGCTCCTGGACGCGGTCCAGGCCTGCCGGGGCAGGACCGCCGTCGAGACGTTGCCTCCGGCTGACGACTGGGTGCGCTCGCGCGTGCAGGATGCCCGCGACGCCACGCACGGCGCCGCGTCCGACGCGGACGATTTCGGTGACGCGCACGACCTTCGCGCCGCACTCGACGCGCTGCAGCCGTACGAACCCGCGGCGCTGCGGCTGATCGCGGCGCACGCGTTCGCGAGCTGGTGTGCGTATCAGGGGCGCGG
>JBIKWH010000148.1:0-5391 GCA_044356435.1 Vicinamibacterales bacterium | reverse complement strand
CATCACGAACCTCCACTCCGTCTTGCGTAACTCCTACTTCGCCGCGCCGTCGTCGGACTTGATGCGGATGTTGCGCCAGCGGATCTTCCAGCCCTGCGACTGGAACGCGATGTGACCGCCGCCGAGCGCGGCGAAGCCGTGCCGGGTCACCGTCCCCGCGAGCACGCCGTTGACGTAGGACTTCACCGTGCCGTCGCGTGCCGACACGATCCGAATCGAGCTCCACTCGCCGATCGGACGTTGCACGGCCCGCACCGCGGCATGGTCGTAGGTCTTCTCGATCGGCGTGTACACACCGACGGCTTCCCCGAGGTCGCGTTCGTGCCCCTCGATCTCGATGCTGACCGGCCAGAGGTCCGTGGACTGGGTGAAGATGAGCGTGCCGTTGCTGGGCTGGAAGAGCCAGGGTGGACCCTCCCAATCCGCCGGACGGTCCCAGCGGTAGTCGAACCGGAGATCGAAGTAGAGATACTTCTTCGCCGTGTAGACCAGGCCGTGGATGGTGCAGTCACAGCGCAGCTCGTCGTCCGCCGCTGTGAACACCGTGCCCGGGTCCGTCTGCGTGCAGCCGTCCGGCGGGCCACCGCAGTTCGGGCGCAGCGCCACGCGCAGGCCCGTGAAGTCCTTCCCGTTGAAGATGCGCTCGAAGCCGGGTTCGTCGAGCGTCAGCGTCTTCATGACCGCGTAGTCGGGCGTCAGCGCCTGACGGCCGGCCGGATAGCCATTCTGCTTGAGGATGTAGGCGGCGATGTCGGCGCGGGATTGCTGGGAGATGGCCGCAGTGTCGTATGCGGGCATCGCCTCGAGCTTCTTGAAGAAGTAGTAGACAGTGGGCCACACGCGGACGCCGCCGGACTCCCGCTGGAGGAACGTGCCGCCAAATCCGCGGCCGGGTCCGGCTGAGTGACAGAAGCCGCAGTTGCGGTTGAAGGCGAGGCGGCCCCGCTCGGCCTGGTCGTCCGTGTAGTACCGGCCGCGGGACCGATCGTCGCCCGGTGTGAGGGCGGTGTCCGCCACCGCGGCGGGAGCGGGCCGCGCGAGGTCAGCCGGCGGTGTCAGCTCCTTCGTCCCCGCCGCGACGCCGCTCTTCTCCAGCAGATACGCCAGCACGCCCGCGTTCTGCTGCGGGCGCAGCCCGCCCGGGCTGTGCAGCGGCATCTGGACCTGGATATAGCGCAGCAGCGCGGCCACGTCGCGCTGGTTCCAGCGCGCGAGGAAGCCGGGTCCCGCGACGGGTGGCGCGATGTCGCCCCCCAGCAGGGTCTTCAGATGACACATCTCGCAGTTCGCGGCGTACACCGCGGCCCCGCGGGCCGCCTGCGGTGCGGTGAACGCCGGGGCCCACGCAGCCGGCTGGGCGGGAAGGCCAACCGTGAGCGCGAACGCTCCGGCCAGCGCCAGCAGGGCGGCGGCCAGAACGGGAGTCGGTCGAAGCATCTGCGGATGATGCCTGCGGGGCTGCCGGCCGCCAATACCTGATTACCGGATGTCCGGAATGTCGGGACCCCAGTGAATCAGCTACCGTTCCCCGCCATGCCCGTACTCACAACCCCGTTCCGCGTTCTGCCCCTTGCACTGGCCTGCACCCTGGCGCTGGGCGCACGGGCCGACGCGCAACGGGGCCAGACGACCACAGGCGGTGACTGGCGCGCCTACGCCGGTGACGCACGTGCCACGAAATACTCCCCGTTGGCGGACATCACCAGGGAGAACGTGTCGCGCCTCTCCGTGGCCTGGCGGTGGTCGACGGCCGACAAAGCGCTGCAGGCGTCAGACCCTGCCTGGCGCGCCTCCCGCAACGAGGACACGCCGCTCTACGTGAAGGGCACGCTCTACACGGTCACACCGCTCGGGCTCGTGGCCGCGATCGATCCGGGCACGGGCACCACGCGCTGGGTCTACGACCCGGAGAGCTACAAGACCGGCCGCCCGACCAACGTCGGCTTCACGAACCGCGGCCTGGCGTTCTGGTCCGACGGCACGGCGGACCGGCTGATGGTGGCCACGCCGGATGCGTACCTGCTGTCGATCGACACCGCCACCGGAAAGCCGGATCCCGCGTTCGGCGTCAACGGCAAGGCGGACGCGATCCAGGGGATTCCGAAGGCGACGCGCGCGACGAACCTCTCCGGCCGTCGGCCACTGGTGGCCGGTGACGTGGTCGTCGTCGGCAGCACCGTCTCCGATGGCGCCGCCAATATGGACACGAACCCGCCGGGCTACGTGAACGCCTTCGATGCGCGGACGGGCAGGCTCGTCTGGACGTTCCACACCGTCCCGAAGAAGGGTGAGCGCGGCTACGAGAGCTGGCTCGAGGGCTCCGCCGACTACTCGGGCAACGCCAACGTGTGGGGCGGGATGGCCTACGACGCCGAGCTCGGTTACGTCTACCTCGCCACGTCGACCGCGACCAACGACTACTACGGCGGGCACCGGCCGGGCGACAACCTCTTCGCCGAAAGCGTCGTCTGCGTGAACGCGAAGACCGGCGCCTACGTCTGGCACTTCCAGACGGTGCATCACGGCGTCTGGGACTACGACCTGCCCGCCGATCCGATCCTCGGTGACCTCACGGTCAACGGACGGAAGGTGCCGGCCGTGATCCAGGTCAGCAAACAGGCGTTCACCTATGTGCTCGACCGCCGGACCGGCGCGCCGGTGTGGCCCATCGAGGAACGGCCCGTGCCGCAGTCGACGGTTCCGCGCGAGCGGACCGCCGCCACGCAGCCCATCCCGAGCAAGCCACCGGCGTTCGACCTGCAGGGCACGACGCCGGACAATCTGATCGACTTCACGCCGGAGCTGAAGACCAGGGCCCTCGAGAAGCTCAACCTCTTCGAGCACGGCCCCGTCTTCACGCCGCCCTCGCTCAAGGGCACGATCGTGCTGCCGGGGATGTTCGGCGGCGCGAACTGGGGCGGCGCGGGCTTCGACCCCGAGACCGGCACGCTCTACGTGCCGTCGCGGATGTACCCGTCGGTGGAGCGCGTGGCCGCGCAGGATCCGAAGCGGACCAACCTGCTCTACCGGAACGGTGGCGCGGGGCCGTCGGTCGACGACGCCGTGGTCGACGGCCTGCCGATCTTCAAGCCGCCGTACTCACGCGTGACGGCGCTCGACCTCAACCGCGGCGACCGGACGTGGATGGCGCCGCTCGGCAACGGCCCGCGGAATCATCCGCTGCTGAAGGACCTGAAGGTCGGGCCGCTCGGTGATCAGATTCATGGTGGGAGCGTGCTGGTGACGAAGACACTCCTCTTCGTCAGCGTGACGCACCTGCAATACAACGGTCAGCCGAACCCGCCGAAGTGGGCGGCGCACGGCGACAGGAACATGACGCAAAAGGCGATCTATGTCTTCGACAAGTCCAGCGGCCAGCTGGTGCACACCATCGAGCACCCGATGGGAGCCGCGGCGCCGATGACGTTCACGCACAACGGACGGCAGATGATCGTGTTTGCGGCCGGCGGCGGGGAGAACTGCGAGCTGGTGGCCATGGCTCTGCCCCGCCCCTGAACCTATTTGCCGTTGATCTCGAACGAGAATCCGAGCGGCGCGGGCTTCAGGTCGACGAACGCGTAGCCAGGACCCGGGCCGACCGTCACCTTGCCGCCCTTCTTCGTCAGATAGTCGATGTTGGCCTGCATGCCCTGAATGCCGATCGCGAGGTGGTGCATCGAGGGTCCGAAGCGGTCCACGTGGTCCTTCCACGGGCTGGCGCCACCCATCGGCTGGGCGAACTCGAGGCCGATCGGGTTGTACTTGAACGAGACGATCTTCGGGTGGGCCTCCTTGTCACCCGAGAACCCGGCCGGGAAGACCATCCCCTTGTATTCGTTCGCCGCCGGAATCGCGAGGCCGGTCAGCTCGCTGAACACCTTCGCGGTCTTCTCCACGTCTGGGACGAAGATGCCGACGTGGCTGACGTTCCCCATGCCGAAGCTCGTGGGCACGGGCGCGGGTGGCTGCGCCGCAGGCGGCGTCGCACCGCTCTGGGTGGTGCTGGCGGGCGCGTTCTGGTTCAACTCGAACGTGAAGCCGAGGATCGGCTTCATGTCGACATAGGCCGCCTGGTATCCCGCCTTGCCGAGGACGTAGCGGCCGCCGAGCTTCTGGAGCTGCGCGACCGCCTGTCCCACATCGGGCACGCCGAACGCGATGTGATGGAGGCCCGGGCCGAACTGGTCGAGGTGGTCACGCCAGGGGCTCTTGCCGCCCATCGGCTGCAGCAGCTCGATCGACATGTTCGCCAGCCGGATCATCGCAACCTTGGGATGCGCGTTCCGGTCGCCGGTGTAATCGTCCGGGAACGGCACGCCGGGCACGGCGCGCGTCTGCGGCACGGGAATGCCGAACAGGTCGGCATACTCGCGAGCCGCCTTGTCCACGTCGGGCACGATCACGCCCACGTGACGGATCGGGTTGTCACCGAAGCTGGGCGCCTGCGCCTGCGGCGAGGGAGCCGGGAACAGGATGGACGCGCCAACGAGAACCGCCGCACTGATCAGCCGCTTCATCTGCCTGCTCCCTTCGCTGCCGCCTCGCGGGCGGAAGACGCCGGCCGCCACGGGACATCGCGGCAGCCGGGCAATGCTGCCACGCAGGGGTTCAGGAGAGGAATACGGGGATTCCGTAATGCCGGCCGGCTATCCGCCCGCGATGCTTCCGACGATGAGGAACGGCTCCTCGCCGCGGACCACCGTCTCAGGCAGGAGCACGTCCGGCGGCTCATGCGAGAGATCCTCCTCGCACGCGAAGAAGCGAAGGAAGGGCCGCCGTTTCCCGGTGCCGTAGTCGCGGATGGTGCCCTTGAGCACCGGATAGCGCGCTTCGAGCGCGTCGAGCAGGGCGCCGCGCGTGACGGCGCCCGAGAGGTCAAGCGTAACCTCGCCCTCGATGCGCGTCAGCGTGCGCAGGTGGGCGGGCAGCACGACCCGGATCATCCGAGGGTCTGCACCTCGACGGAGAGCACCGCGGGCAGGTCGCGCACGATCGCGGACCACGTGTCGCCGCCATCCGGCGAGCAGTACACCTGGCCGCCCGTCGTGCCGAAGTAGATGCCGCAGTCATCCAGACGGTCGACGGCCATCGCATCGCGGAGCACGTTCACGTAGCAGTCGCGCTCGGGCAGGCCCTTCGCCAGTTCCTGCCACTCGTTGCCGCCCGTGCGGCTGCGATAGACACGAAGCTTGCCGTCCGGCGGGTAATGCTCACTGTCGCTCTTGATCGGCACGACGTAGATCGTCTCCGGCTCGTGCGCATGCACATCGATCACGAAGCCGAAGTCGGTGGGCAGGTTGCCGCTGACTTCGCGCCACGAGTCGCCGGCGTTGTCGGTCCGCATCACGTCCCAGTGCTTCTGCATGAAGAGCGTGTCCGGCTTCGACGGAT
>JBIKWH010000361.1:0-3106 GCA_044356435.1 Vicinamibacterales bacterium | reverse complement strand
GGCCCGTCGTCCTGCGGCCCGATGTGCTCGCGGCCGAGGCGCTGAACGTCCTCGAGCGTCGGAAGATCACGTCCGTCGTCGTGGTGGACGGTGTCGGGCGTCCGGAGGGCGTGCTGCACCTGCACAACCTCTGGGGCACCGAACTCATCTAGTACGCGGGCATCGTGGTCCAGTTCAGCGCACAGTTCTGGCTCCTCGCGACGCTCCTGGCGCTGCTCGCCGGCATCTTCAGCGGCAAGGCCTGGGAGCGCTACAAGCTCCGCGACGGACGTTGGCTGGACCGCCGCCGGCTCCGCGACACGCCGCACTACATGCTGGGGCTGCACTTCCTCGTCGCGGGCCGGATCGATGACGCCATCGACGAGCTGACGCAGGCGGCGTCCACCGAGCCCGACGCGCTTGAAGTGCAGATGATTCTCGGCAACCTGTTCCGCGAGAAGGGACAGGTGACACGCGCCATCAACACGCATCAAACCCTGCTGCAGCGCGCCGGCCTCCGGCCGATCGAGCACGCGCACATCCTGCTCTGCCTGGGTCTGGACTTCCGCCGGGGCGGCTTCGTGGACCGGGCGGCAGAGGCGTTTCGCGAAGTGTTGACGATCGACCCGGCGAACAGGCACGCGCTCGTCAACCTGCAGAAGCTTCACGAGGACCAGCACCAGTGGGACGACGCCGCTGCGGCTCGTCGTCAAATCGCACAGATCGACGGCGCTCCGCGGCCGGCGAACCTGGAGATTCTGGCCTTCCTCGAAAACGAGATCGGCGCGGCGCACCTCAAAGCCGGGGCGGATACGCCGGCCATGCAGGCCTTCGAACGCGCGCTCGACATCGACGCCCAGACTGCCCCCGCCCACCTCAACCTCGGCGACGTCCGGCGGCGGCGCGGCGAACTCCCCCGGGCCATCGCAGCCTGGGAGGCGTTGGCGGCCGCGGTCCCGGAGCGGGCGCACCTGGTGTTCGAACGTCTGGAGGCGGCTTACCGCGAGGAAGGTGCGCCGCAGCGTTTCCCGGCGCTCTGCCGCCGCCTGATTGCCGCGAATCCGCAGGACTGGCGGGCCCGTCTCGCGCTGGCCCGCCACGACCTGGCCGCCGGCCGGTCCGGTGAGGCGTTCGAGGGCCTCCTGGACGCCCTGCCCCATCATCCGCACGGCATGTCCGTGCACCAGGCGATCTGGCAGGTTCTGGCGGCGGCCGGCTTCGACGCGGCGCTGGTGTCGCGGTACGTCGTGCTGGCACGGGAGGCCGTGTTCTACCTCGACCCCCACATCTGTACCCGGTGCCGCTATCGCAGCACAGAGCTGCTCTGGCAGTGTCCCCAGTGCCACGAGTGGAACACCTTCGTGGAGGAGCGGGTCGGCCCGGCTCGCGGCGCCTTCTCGGAGTAGCGCGAAGTTCTCCCCGGCAGGCGCGGGATCTTTCGGCTTGGCCGACGCGCGCATCTTGGTTAGGCTGTCCCCGTCTAGGTTTACTTTGTCCATGCGCACCGAGCACGTGCGCCTGAGGAGGACTACATGCGCCGGCTGTCTCTTGCCATTACCTGTCTGCTCGTTGCCAGCATGATCGCGGCTGTCCGCGCTGCTGAGAAGCCATCCGCTGAATACCAGCAAGCCATGAAGGATCTGGGTGGCGCCATGGGGGCCCTCGGGAAACCGGGTGCGTCGGAAGACTTCGAACTCGCCAAGAAGCAGGGCGAAGCCGCGAAGAACGCGTTTGCGGTCACGCTGAAGTACTGGACCGCGAAGGGCGTCCCGGATGCCATGAAGCTCTCGGATGCAGGCGTGAAGGCTGTCGCCGACCTGCTGGTCAGCGCGAACCTGTCGAGCGCCGAGGGCATCCAGGCTGCGATGAAGGACATGGGCGGCACCTGCCAGGCGTGCCACCAGGCGCATCGCGAAAAGACGGCCGAAGGCTTCGAGATCAAGTAGCCGCGGCGCCTGCCGCGACCGGCATCTTCAGCGTCAGCATGCCGCGGTGGATTCGTCCGCCGCGGCATGTCTCGTTCAGGGCGTTCGCGCCGTCAGCGCGCCCAGCCCCCAGTCCCGCCACACGGACTCGATCGCCTCGACTGTCGCCGCCCGCGTGCCCGACGTGTCGATGACCGCCTGCGCGCGGCGCCGGCGTTCCTGCGCCGGCATCTGCGCCGACACCCGCGCCCCCACCGCTTCCGCCGTCAGCCCGTCGCGCGCCATCACCCTGGCGACCTGCGTCTCCGGCGGGCAGTCCGTGAGCAGCACGCGATCGAACCGGGACTCCGCGCCCGTCTCAAACAGCAGCGGCACCGCCACGACACTTGGGGCCGCCTGAGCCGCGAGCCACGCCTCCACAGATTGCCAGACGGCTGGATGCACGATCGCTTCGAGGTCCCGCCGGGCTGTCTCATCGGCGAACACGATCCGGCCCAGCGCCTGCCGGTCCAGCTCACCATCCGGCGCGACGACCGCAGGCCCGAAGCGGGCCACCACGGCGCCGAAGGCCGGCGTGCCCCGCCGCACGACCTCGCGTGAGACGGCGTCGGTATCGAGCGTCGGCACGCCACACCGCGCGAGATGACCGAGGACGAAGGACTTCCCTGTGCCGATGCCGCCTGTCAGGCCGATGCGCGACGGAACGGCCACGCGCGTCTCCCCTCTCAGGCCGGATGCCGCGCGACCGCAGCCGCCAGCGTGTTGCGCATGAGCATGGCGATCGTCAGCGGACCGACACCGCCGGGTACCGGCGTGAGGGCGCCTGCCACGTTGGCCACATCCGGATGGACATCACCGACCAGAACCGACCCCTTTTCTTCGAACAGCCGGAATCGCGGATGCGCAGGGCCCAGCACACGCTCGGCCACCGCGCGGTCCGTCACGCGGTTGACGCCGACGTCGACGACCGTGGCACCAGGCTTCACGAAGTCCGGGGTCACCAGTCCCGGGCGACCCACCGCCGCCACGAGGATATCTGCCTGACGGCACAGGCCGGGAAGGTCGACCGACTTCGAGTGGCACACCGTCACCGTGGCGTGCCGGTGCAGCAGCAGCAGAGCCATCGGTTTGCCGACGATGTCGCTGCGCCCGATCACCACGGCGTGCTTGCCGGCGATCGCGATGCCTTCGCGCTCGAGCAA
>JBIKWH010000147.1:0-5434 GCA_044356435.1 Vicinamibacterales bacterium | reverse complement strand
CCAAGCCACCCGAGGTACTCCCCCACGCGCTCCGGCCGGACGAGTGGCCGTCAGTTCGCAGAGGCTGGTGGCGGCGCGGTAATGAAGGCGTCGGCGCGGATGTCTGACAACCGGGCGCCCGCGAGGAAGGCCTTCCGTTTCATCTTCTGAACCAGCGCCGGGTCGCCGCAGAGGAAGACTCTGTGTCCGCTCAGGCTCGGGAAGCGCGCGAAGAGCACCTCGTCGAGCGCCCCCTGCGTCATCCCGGCGCGGGCATCATCAAGCACGCAGGCGGAATACACCACGTTCGCGTGCGCGGCCGCGAGCGCCTGAAGCTCGTCGACCAGGTACAACCCCGCGGGTCCGCGCGCGCCGTGCATGACATGAATCGGCCCGGCGTGACCGGCCCGCAAGGCGTCGTTGAGGACACCCCACAGCGGCGCGAGCCCCGTGCCGGTGCCCGCCAGCACAAGCGGCGCCTCGGGCGCTGGTTCATAGAAGCACTCGCCATTCGGACCGCGCAGCGATACACGGGCCCCGACCGGACGCGAGGCCAGCCATTGGCTCATCTGCCCGCCGGGCAGCACCCGCACGTGCAGTTCCAGTGCGCCCGATCCGGGTAGATTCGCGACGGAATAGCTCCGGGCCAGACCGTCCTCCCGAAGCAACGTGACGTACTGCCCGGCGCGGTACGGGAACTCCACGTCAGGCGTGACAAGTACGCGGACGACGTCCCCCGCGATCGCATCGACTGCCGTGACGGCGGCGGCCACGGTCAGTCCTGCGGCGGCGTCCGTCGACAAGGTAAGGTCGTCGACGGGGTGCGCCATGCATGCGAGCAGAAAGCCCTGTTGCGCGAGTGACGACCGAAGTCCGGTCTGCGAACCGGTCGGCGGTGCACCGGAGGTCGCCTTCACGAGACACGACTGGCATACCCCTGCCCGGCATGAATGGGGCAGGGGGATGCCGGCGCGCAGGAGTGCATCGAGGAGCGTTTCGCCCGTCTCGACCGGAACCGGCCGGCCGTCGCACTCGACGCGCGCCATCGTGCGCTACGCCTTCGAGCGGCTCAGAACGTCGTCGCGGACGGAGTTCGCCAGTGCCGCGACCTGGGCGATCTGCGCGTCGTTCGCGCCCAGCTCCTTCAGCACGCCGCCCAGATGCTCGATCACGACGTCCACGTGCGAGTCGTTCAGACCCTTCGAGACGAGCGGTGCATGGGCCGTCCGCATGTCCTTCCCCGTGTAGTTGTTCGGACCACCGAGCACCATCGTCAGGAACGCCTTCTGCTTGGCCGCCTGCCGATCCATGTCGACGCTCTCGAAGAAACGCGCCACCCGTTCGTCCGCAAGCATGCGCCGATAGAAGAGATCGACGGCCTTGTCCACCGCCGCAGCGCCACCCAGTTCATCGTACAGAGCCATCGTCCGTCCTCCTGAAAACGTATGGCCTGAAATCTAGCACCCAGAATACCTGTATTGCAACTGGGGGTAGGGGCGTCGCTGTCTGAGGTGCTCGACGCTCAGTCCACGCCGAAGGCGAGCAACACGTTCCCCGGACCGTTGCCCCCGATAGCGGAGTAGCCGGAGTTCATGAAGAACATGCCGCCGGCGACAACCGGCCCGGGGCCGTTCAGGGCACCGCCGCGGGCCTTCAGGCCGTTTACGGTCGTGTACTCCCGCGCCGAGCTGTACTGCCAGAGGACGCGGCCATCGTCCGCGGCGTAGGCGCGCATCACACCGTCGAGCGTGCCGGCAAACACCACACCCGGCATCACTGTCACGGCCGCCGGCTGTGCCGGCTGGCACGGCACGTCGGCCACACACGCCGGCCGCGTGCTCCAGACCTTTTCGCCTGTCTCGAGCTTTACGGCCGTCAGGCCTCCGGCATCCTGGCCGGCAAACTGATCAGCCGTGGCGAAGAACGCGTAGCGTTCGTCTGCCGCCGGTCCGAACTGCACGCCGCCGCTGGCGCTGCCCTTCCCGACACGCTGCTGCCAGAGGATCGCGCCCTGCCTGTCGGGATCGAAACCCCAGGCGATGCCGGATTTCTGCCCAGCCGTGAGGATGTCCTTGCCGTTCGGGAGACGCCTGAGGATTGTGTTGCTGCCGAAGTCGTGATCGGGTCCGAGCTTCTTGGGGCACGTTTCCGACTGACCCCCCGAACCGGGGCAGCCGACCAGCCAGACGTCCGCCTCGGTGACCTGGCGTGCCCACTTGCGCTTGCCGGTCTTCAGATCGAACGCGATCACGGCGTCGCTGCTGCCTTCGGCAGGTTCGCTGTAGGCATCGCCCGTGGCGATGTAGAGCACGCCGCGCTTTCGGTCGATCGTCGGAGCCGACCACACGGCCGCGCCGGCAGGCCCGAAGAGCTGCGTGCCAACCGACGTTCTGCGGGTCGCCTTCGGCTCCACCGGAATCGTGTAGCTCTTCCAGAGTTGCCTGCCCGTGGCGCCGTCGAAGGCCGTCACGCTGCCACGAAACGTACAGCAGCCGTACGACGGATGCCCGCCCGCTGCTTCTTCAAGGGACGACATCGGCACGTACAGCCGGCCGTCATGGAGCGTCGGTGCGCCGGTGATACGCGCGAAGGCGTGCGTGTCAGCCTTGTGCGTCCACAGCAGTTCGCCCGTCGATGCCTCGACGGCGTAGACGTTGGCGAGAATGTCGCCGAAGTACACGGCTTGCTTCGCGCCGCGCCCTCTGCCGATCGCGCCGACGCTGATTGCGGTGCGCACGCCGCCCCTTGCCTGGAATGACCAGTGCACACAGCCGGACCTCGCGTCGAGCGCGTAGACCCAGCCACCGTCGGACCCGGCGTACACACGACCACCGACCACGGCGGGCTGGCCATAGGCAGAGGCGGCTCCCGGGAAGCCAAACGCCCACTTCAGTGTGAGCTGCGGCACCTGATCGGCGGTGAATCCCGGTGCCGGTTGAAAGCGGGTGTTCGTGCCATCCAGGCCCCAGCCGTTCCAGTCACCCGCGCCAGGCTGGGCGAGGGGCGTCGGCTCGCAGCGGTTCGGCATCTGGGCCGCCGCGCCCCTGCCGGCTTCCGCGCCGAACGGCCGGCCGGAGAGGAAGATCGCCATGGCCTGCTTCTGTGAGTCGTTCAGCGCCGAAGCGTTGACCGACATCGCGCCCTTCGTGAGCGCCGCGTAGATGATTTCCGTCGAGCGATGCGAGAGCGCCTCGCGACTGGGTGCGCGGGAGTCCGCGGCCTCGTGGCAGGAGGCGCAGTGCTGCGCCCAGTGCAGCGGAGACTGCACAACCAGCGGTGGCGGCGCCGCAGCCTGCGCGAACACCTCGGCCGATGCTCCCACCAGAAGACCGAAAGCCACGACGGACAACCGAAGCATCTTCATCAACGTGAACCTCGCAGCGGAGGGCACCACCCTCCAGTGTCGCCAGACGAGCGGCCTATAGTACTGCCGTGCCAACCGTCGCGACTCCCAGACCCGCCACGACCGTCGTGGTTCTCCGCCCGTCGTCCGCCCGGTTCGATGTCTGCCTGGTTCGCCGCCACGACGAGGTGGCGTTCATGGGCGGCGCGCACGTCTTTCCCGGCGGGCGCCTGGACGAAGGTGATCGGCTCACGGACCCGTCCCCGCTGTGCGACGGACTCGACGCCGCGGCCGGCCAGCTCCGCGATCTCACACCGGATCAGAGCGTCGCCCACCACGTCGGCGCCATCCGCGAACTGTTCGAGGAGGCGGGTCTCCTCCTCGCGCGTTCCGTCTCCGGCACAGCGCCCTCGGCCCTGGAACTGACAACGCAGCGATCCGCCCTGATGCAGGGCACGACGTCGATCGGACCGATCGCCCGCGCCCTGGACGTCCGACTGTCCTGCCACGCGCTGACGTACTTCGCCAACTGGCAGACGCCCGAGAGCGAGACGAAGCGGTACGACGTGCGCTTCTTCCTCGCCCGCGCTCCGGAGGGCCAGGAGGCGACGCACGACGGGCAGGAGACGACCGAAAGCCTGTGGATCGACCCGGCCGCGGCCACGGCGCGCTGCCGGAGAGGCGAGATGCTGCTCGCGCCTCCGACGTGGACGACGCTGCGCTGGCTGGATCGCTTCACGACGGTCGATGAGGCGCTGGCCTGGGCGCGCATGCAGCGGCCGAGCCGGGTGCAGCCGCGCCTGTTCGAGGTGAAGGGACAACGCATGCTGGCGCTGCCGGGAGACGACGTCTTCCCGCCCGTCGACGGGTTCGACACGCCGCGGGAAACGCGCTTTCACTTCGGCGACGGACGCTGGCGTCCCGTCGTCGCCGGTTGACGTCTAGGATCGAGCCGGGCGACCGGGGGCCGCTGGCGCGTCAGCAGCTACTGGCGCTGCCACGATGCGCAGCAGACGACCGCGCTCCGCGCGCGTGACCGTCCGCATGACCACGTCGGCCATCATGTCGATGAAGACCGGGTCGGCGTTTGCGGCTTCGGCGCGGGCCATCTCGATGCCGACCTCACGGCAGACCGCTGCGGCCTCTTCATCCAGATCCCACAGGACTTCGATGTGGTCGCAGACGAAGCCGATCGGCGAGATCACCGCCGCCGAGAGGCCCTTCGGCTGCTCGGCGCGCAGGTAGTCGCAGACATCCGGCTCCAGCCATGGATCCTCCGGGCGGCCGCTGCGGCTCTGGTAGACGAGCGTCCAGTCGCGGATGCCAACCCGCTCCGCGACCAGCGCGGCGCTCGCCCGCAGTTGCGTGTCGTAGCGGCACTTCACCGCCATCGACAGCGGAATGCTGTGCGCCGTGAAGATCAGTCGCGCGTTGGCGCGCCGTTCCGGAGAGAGCCTCGCCAGCGCCGACCGCACGTGGAGCGCGTTGGCTTCGACGAACAGCTCGTGGTCGAACCAGCTGTCCGTGTAGGTCACCTGGACGTCGGGCAGGCCTTCTTCGCGGAGCACCGCCCGCGCGGCTTCGACGTTCTCCTTGTATTGCTGGCAGCTCGAGTAGGAATGCTGCGCTGCGGAGATGAACGCCACCACGCGCCGCACGCCGGCTGCCGACATCGCGCGGAACGTGTCCGCCAGCAGGGGATGCCAGTTGCGCATGCCCACGTAGACCGGAAGCGGCAGGCCCGCCGCAGCCAGCCGGTCGCGCAGGCCATCGGCCTGGCGCTGGGTCAGCTCCGTGATCGGCGACACGCCGCCGAAGTGCTCGTAGTGCTTGGCCACCGCCTCGACGCGCTCGGGCGCGACGCGCCGGCCCCGGAGCACGTTGGCGAGGAACGGACGGATGTCGTCCGGGCCCTGGGGTCCACCAAAGGAGACGATCAGGACCGCGTCGAAGTGCATCTTGTCTGGGAAAACTGGCGGTGAGGCAGGGATTCGAACCCTGGGTACAACTTTAAGGTCGTACAACGGTTTAGCAAACCGCCGCTTTCGGCCACTCAGCCACCTCACCGCGGGGAGCACTGAGTATACGGCTTACAGGGCTCCGCCGGCCAAC
>JBIKWH010000146.1:0-5436 GCA_044356435.1 Vicinamibacterales bacterium | reverse complement strand
CAAGTCCGACGCGCTTGTACATCGCGCGGACAGGCGTCACGTCAGCCGGAGCCGACGTACGCATGGCCCGCTCGGCAGCCGCCAGCGGTTCATCCAGGCGCGTATCGTGCTCGACGACGGTGGCGCCGCGAAGCCACAGAATCCCGGGCGCGACGACGCCCCGAAGCTCAGGCGCGACCCGGACGATCATGCAGGGCTGGCGTCAGTCTCGGCCGTGGCTCGGAGGACTTCGCGGACCCGAGCCCCGAACTCCCGGGGGTCGGTACCGGCCAGGCCGGACGTATCGATCGGCTCGTGGACGACGAGACGGACGCGGCCGGGATACGTCGCCAGACGACCTTTCAGCATCACGTGCCGGCTGCCCACCACCGAAAGCGGCACGACAGGCAGACCCGCCTCAAGCGCCAGATAGAAGCTGCCCCCCTTGAAGCGGCCCACCCGGCCATCCGGGCTCCGCGTGCCCTCAGGAAACACGATCAGAGACAGCCCCTGCGAGGTCAGCCGCTGCGCCCAGCCGAAGATGGACTTCCGGTCCGGCCGCGCGCGGTTGACAAGCATGTGGCCGGTGCGCCGCAGGTGCCAGCCGAGAAACGGGAACTGGCCGAGCGACGCCTTGGCGATGATGCGGAGCTGAAATGGCAGCGACCAGAAGAGGATCGGGATGTCGTAAATGCTCTGGTGATTCGCGACGAACACGTAGGTGGCGCCCGGCGTCAGGCGTTCGAGCCCCGTCACATCCACGTGCACACCCGTGGTGGCCAGAATCCAGCGCGACCACGTGCGGGCACACCAGTGCGCAAAGTAACCGCGGCTGTCGAACAGACTCGAGGTCAGCGACAGCGTGCCGAGCACGATGGTGTAGAGGCTGATGGCCGGGATCAGATAGAAGACCGTCCGCCACCAGTGAAACGGGGGCATGGGCTAGGGCGCGGTTGCCGTGTCCGGCACCCCGCGCACGTGCCGTCCGGCCTCGACGTCTCCGTGCAGAGCGGCCGTCGCGCCGGATTCCGCCAGCCTCGCGAAGATCATCTTCCCGGCCGCCGTCTGGAGGACGCTCGTGACGGAGACGTCGACGGTACGGCCCAGCAGACGCCGCGCGTGGTCGATGACGACCATCGTGCCGTCGTCCAGATACGCGACACCCTGACCCGCTTCCTTGCCTTCCTTCAGCACGTGGACGCGCAGCAGCTCTCCGGCGAGGACCACCGGCTTGATGGCGTTCGAGAGGTCGTTGACGTTGAGGACCCGGATGCCGCGCAACTGCGCGACCTTGTTGAGGTTGAAATCGTTGGTGACGAGCTGGCCTTCGAGCGTGCGGGCGAGCTCGATCAGCTTCAGGTCGACCTCGCGGACGTCCGGAAACTCCATGTCCGAGATCAGGACGTCCACGCCGGGTGACTTCTGCATGCGCTGGAGCACGTCGAGCCCGCGCCGTCCGCGGTTCCGGCGCATCGCGTCGGTGGAATCGGCCACGGCCTGCAGTTCCTTCAGGACAAACTGCGGCACCACCAGGGTGCCGTCGAGAAAGCCGGTGTCGCACACATCCGCGATCCGGCCGTCGATGATCGCGCTCGTATCCAGGATCCGGTAGCGGCGGATGGAAGGACCGCCGCGGAAGAGCGCCACGAGCCTCGCCGGTTCCAGCCACTCACTCCGTCGGCTGCCGATCACGAGGCCGATGTACGGCAGGGTCAACAGAATCACGCTGTGGAGGAACACCACTCGGGCGCTGCCCAGATCCGCCCAGTAGAGCGCCGTGCCGATCGTCTTGGCCAGGCCCAGACCGACGGCCCCCCCGATCAGCGCGCCGAGCAGATGCGTGATGGAGGCGTCTCGGAGCCGATGCTCGGCCAGCACAATCACGGCACCGATCGACACGCCGAGCAGGAGATTCGCCACCGTGTGTGCCAGCGGCTGGAGCTGATGGGCCGAATAGCCGACGACGGAGACGAAGATCAGGCGGGCGATGGGCAACCAGTGCATGACGACCTGAACGAACCTTAGAACCCGGTCATCCGAAAATCAAGCGATCAGGGCGTCGAGCGCCTCACCCAGCGTGCGCACGCCAACGCGCTCGCAGCCGTCCGCGCCGTCCGCATCACCCGGGTGGACGTTCGCCACCGGCAGCACCACGCGCGTGAACCCCATCTGCGCGGCCTCGCGAATCCGGAGACCTGCCTGCGGCACGCCCCGGATCTCACCGCTCAGGCCGACTTCGCCGAACACCACCGTCCCCGACGCCAGGCTGCGGTTGCGGACGCTCGACGTTACCGCGGCCAGCACGCTCAGGTCGGCCGCAGTCTCGTCCACGGACATGCCGCCGGCCACGTTGACGTACACGTCGTCGCCCGCGAGGTTGAGGCCGGCCCGCTTCTCGAGCACCGCGAGCAGGAGCGCCAGCCGGTTCTGCTCAATCCCGATCGCCATGCGCCGCGCGTTGCCGTAGGTGCTCGTGCTGACCAGCGCCTGCACTTCGAGCAGGATCGGGCGCGAGCCCTCCACCGTGCACAGGACCGCGGAGCCCGGTGTGCCCACGGCCCGTTCCGAGAGAAAGAGCGCTGAGGGGTTCGGCACCGCGCGCAGACCGTTCCCGGTCATTTCGAACACGCCCAGCTCACTCACGGCGCCGAACCGATTCTTCACGGCGCGGACGACGCGGTGCGAGTGGTGCCGGTCGCCTTCGAAGTACAGCACCGTGTCGACCACATGCTCGAGTACCTTCGGGCCCGCAAGGTTCCCGTCCTTCGTCACGTGGCCGACGAGCATCATCGGGATGTTCTGCGCCTTGGCCGCGAACAGGAGCTGCGTGGCGGCCTCGCGCACCTGACCGATGCTGCCGGGCGCGGACTGGAACTTGAGCGAGAAGACGGTCTGGATGGAGTCGATCACCACCAGCGCTGGCTTGACCCGCGCGATCTCCTCGAGGATTCGCTCAATGCAGGTCTCCGCCAGCAGGAAGAGCGCGCCGCCCTGCACCCCGAGTCGATCGCCGCGTCCCTTGATCTGGTGCTCGGACTCTTCACCGGAGGCGTAGAGCACGCGGCCGGCTGTCTGGCCCAGATGGGCCGCCGCCTGGAGCAGCAGCGTCGACTTGCCGATGCCGGGCTCGCCGCCGAGCAGGATGAGCGACCCGGGGACGATGCCGCCGCCGAGCACGCGATCGAACTCGTCGATCCCGGTCGAGATGCGCGCGGCGGTGGCCAGCTCCACCTCGTCATACGGCTTGGCGGACCCGGCCGTGCTCATGTGCGCGTACCGGTGACCCGCGGACGCGGCGCCCACGGCGGGATCGACCGGCCGCTCCTCGATGAACGAGTTCCAGGCGCCACAGTCGGCGCAGCGGCCCGCCCACTTCGGCGACTGGGCACCGCACTCCTGACACACGAACACCGGTTTGACCGCCTTCATCTCCCAGCCATTGTCTCAGGGATCGGGCGGTCCAACCGAGGTCCAGGGGCGTGGTGCGGCCCCCTGAACTCAGCGAGGGCTCACGTAGGCGCGCATCGCGATGATCTTGCCCTTCGCGTCGAAGGTCATCACGTCGACCACGTCGAGGACCCTGTTCGAGGGACTGCCCAACTCGGCCAGCATCGGCATCGCGCCCTCGAGACCTGTGACGACGACCCGCCCGGCCACCCGTACGTGTCCCTTGAGACCCGGTGCCGCACGCTGATAAAAGGCCTGGACCGCTTCGCGTCCAACGATCGGCGTGTTTCCGATCGGATCCTCGACCGTGGGATTCTCGCCGTAGAGGGTCATGATGCTGGCGGCGTCGCCCGCATTCAGGAACGTCACGTAGCTTTCCATCGCCGCCCGGATCTGCTCCGGTGGAATAGGCGCGGGCTTCCCGCCTCCCTGCGCCACAAGTGACGGACCCAGGACGCACATCACCACACCAAGAATTCCGGCGCCGACAGTTGCTCTCACGGATGTCCTCCTCCGCGGATCGGGTCGACCCGCGGGCGCCACTCTAGCCGATGGCCCGATGGGCCACAACACCCGCGGCGCGGGTGTCCCGACACGTGCCCCTACAAGTCATCCATAACTTCCGTAACTTCCCCCAGCCCGAACCTCGCGTTCTACCCCATTAGTGGAATTGCGCGTGATACCACCTGCGACACATGATCCGCGCGCTCTGGGCCTGCCATCCCCCGCAGAGGGGATGGCGAGCGAATGGTACCGAGGTCCCGCTGTCAGATTCGGACTCAAGGAGGCGAGCGTATGGAAGCGTTGACTCGGCGGATTGGGCTGGTCTTGCTGGTTGCGGCGGTGCTCCTTCCAACGACGGTGGGGGCACAGTCGGCGTCGACGGGGGCGATCGCGGGCATCGTGAGAGACGCAACCGGGGCGGTTCTGCCCGGCGTGACGGTGGAGGCGTCGAGCCCGGCGCTCATTGAGAAGTCAAGGGCGGCGGTAACCGACGATCAGGGGAACTACAAGATCTTCGACCTGCGTCCAGGCACCTACTCGGTCAGCTTTACGCTGGCTGGGTTCTCAACCTTCAGGCGCGAGGGCATCGAGCTGACCTCGGGTTTCACGGCTGCGGCCAACGCCGAAATGAAGATCGGATCCCTCGAAGAGACGGTCACCGTCTCAGGCGCGAGCCCAGTGGTGGACGTGCAGCGGGCGGGCCAGCAGCGGGTGCTGACGCGTGAGGTGCTTGACACGCTTCCGACCGGAAAGACCCTTCAAGGCTTCGCTGCGCTCACGCTGGGGGCCACCAACATCTCCGGCGGCCAGGACGTGGGCGGCAACCGCGGTGACGGCCTGGGCGGCTTCAGCGTCCAGGGTGGTCGACCCATGGATCAGCGCATCACCCAGGACGGCATGCTGTTCATGGGCCCGGGCGGCGGCGCCCTGATGCGCAACATCATGGTCAACCAGAACTTCGTGCAGGAGACCACGCTGCAGACGCGCGGTGCGGGCACCGAGAGCGAGGCCGGCGGTGCGCACGTCAACATCGTGCCGAAGGACGGCGGAAACGTCTTCTCGGCGCAGTTCACGGGCACCGGCAGCGGCTCGAGCCTGCAGGCGGACAACAGCTCGGACGAGTTGGTCAAGCGCGGCCTGACGAACCAGCCCACGAGCCGGAGGATCTGGGACTTCGGCGGCGGCGTCGGTGGTCCGGTCAAGCAGGACAAACTGTGGTTCTACACCGCCCACCGGCTGTGGGGCGCCCAGACGTACTGGCCGGGCAGCTTCTACAACAAGAACCAGGGCAAGTACGTCGGCGACCCCGACAGCGGCGTGACGCTGTACGAGGCGGACCCGAGCCGGATACCGTTCGGCAACGTCAAGAACCGGGATCACAGCGTCCGCTTCACGCTGCAGGCGACGCCCAAGAACAAGTTCACGATCTCGAACAGCTATCAGGTGAACTGCAACTGCACGCTGGGGGCGGGCCCCTCGGCCCCGGAGTCCTTCCGGAGCGCGGAC
>JBIKWH010000145.1:0-5444 GCA_044356435.1 Vicinamibacterales bacterium | reverse complement strand
AGGCGCAATCGGGCATGCCGACGACCAACGGCACCGGCTGGGGCGGGCGGCTCCTCGACCTCTGGAACAGCACCGACACGCTGTCGGCCATCTCGATGGCCTCACCGGCGCTGTTCCTCAGCGGCTTCAACGCCGGCGGCAATGCGATTCCGCCGAACGTCACGCTGAACCTCAACGGCATGAGCTTCTGGCCGTCGAACGAGGCGGCGGTCCGCAAGCAGATGCTGCAGGCGATCCTGACGCAGGATGGCGGCAGCGTGATCCGGGCGAAGGCCAACCAGTCGATGGCCGACGGGCTCCAGCTCGCCTCGGACCTGCAGGCCGCGTCCGGCGCCAGCAACTTCTCCGGCTTCCCCGGAACGGCTCTCGGCACGCAACTGCGCGAGGTCGCGCGCCTCATTGAGCTCCGGTCGCAGCAGGGTCCGGGCCGGCAGGTCTTCTTCGTGGCGCACGACGGCTTCGACACGCACGGCAGCCAGGACTGGCAGCACTGGTATCTGCTCTCCACGCTGTCGCAGGCACTCTCCGCCTTCTACAACACGGTGGCCGGCATGGGACTGGCGAACGCGGTCACGAGCTTCACGCAGTCGGAGTTCGGCCGCACGCTGCAGTCAAACGGCGGCGGCAGCGACCACGCCTGGGGCAACCATCAGGTCGTGCTCGGCGGCGCGGTGAATGGGGGCGTCTACGGCCAGATGCCGGAGATGGCGCTCGGCGGTCCGAACGACGCGGCGAATCGTGGTGTGTGGATCCCCACTACCTCGACGGCGCAGTTCGGCGCGACGCTCGGCCGCTGGTTCGGTGCGGGGGAGGCGAACCTTGCGTGGGCGTTCCCGACCGTGGAGCTCTTCCCGACGAACAACCTCGGTTTCATGCAGACGGCGTAGTCCGGGCCACGGCGCCGCGAGGACCGTTGGGTCTGTCGCGGCGCTTGCGGCGCGGCGCCCGTTCTAGAGCGCGCGGCGGCCGATGTCGGTGCGGAACTGCATGCCGTCGAAGCAAATGCGGCCGACGGTCTCGTAGGCGGTGCGGATCGCGTCTGCAAAGGTCGCACCCGGAGCGGTCACCGTCAGCACGCGGCCGCCGGCCGTGACGAGCTGGCCGTCCGGACCGGTCTTCGTCGCCGCATGGAAGACGACCGCACCCGGGATCCGCGCCGCGTCGTCGAGGCCGGCGATCGGATCGCCGCTCGACGCGCCTTCGGGGTAGCCCTTCGACGCCAGCACCACGCCGACACGGACCTCAGCAGAGAACCGTGCGGGGCGGTCGGCCAGCGTGCCAGCGGCCGCCGCGGCCAGCAAGGTTGAGAGCGGCTCGGCCAGGCGCGGCAGCACCACCTGTGCCTCCGGGTCGCCGAAACGCGCGTTGAACTCGACGACTTTCGGCCCGGTCGACGTCAGCATGAGTCCAACGAAGAGAAACCCGGTGAACGGATGGCCCTCAGCGACCATCCCGTCGAGCACCGGACGGACGATCTCGCGGAGGATGCGCTCCTCCATCTCCGGCGTGACCAGCGGACTCGGGGAGAAGGCGCCCATGCCGCCCGTGTTCGGCCCCTCGTCGTTGTCGAAGATGCGCTTGTGATCCTGTGCCGAGCCGAGCGGCATCGCATGCGTGCCGTCGCAGAGCACGAAGTAGGACGCCTCCTGCCCGGTCATGAACTCCTCGAGGACGACCGTATCGCCGGCGCTGCCGAAGCGGCGCGCCTCCATGACCTCGCGGATGGCGGCCTCGGCTTCCTCCCGCGTGGTCGCGATGATCACGCCCTTGCCGGCGGCCAGACCGTCGGCCTTGACCACGACCGGCAGGCCGAACCGGCCGCTGGCGATCTCGTCGAGGGCCTGCCGCGCTGAGGTGCAGAGCGCGAAGGCGGCGGTCGGCACTCCGTGCCGGGCCATGAACGCCTTCGCGAAGGCCTTGCTGGATTCGAGCGCCGCCGCGGCCTCGGTCGGGCCGACGATGGGCAGCCCTTCCGCCCGGAAGCGGTCGACGACACCCCGGCTGAGGGGCAGCTCCGGACCGACGACGGTCAGGTCCACCTGCTCGGACCCGGCGACAGCCAGCAGGGACTCGGGGTCGCCGGCGTCGGCCGGGACCACCCGGGCCACCCCGGCCATGCCCGCATTACCCGGGGCGCAGACCACGCCGGTCACGCCGGGTTCGGCGGCCAGCTTCCAGGCCAGGGTGTGCTCGCGGGCTCCGGACCCGATCACGAGGATTTTCATGGGATCTGAGGCGTCACTCGGTGTTTTCGCGGCAGTTTGTGGGATATGGCCTAAAGGCAGATATCTCGTTGACCTGCCTCATGTTTTGGGCCTAGAATCCGCGCCTGCGTGATAGCCTAGCATGTTCGCCCCATGGCCCGGATGCACGACAAAGAGGAGCCATGCGGCTGGTGAGGGGGTGTAGTAAACGTGGCTGAAGTGAAACTGCAGGAAGGCGAGTCCATTGAGAGCGCCCTCCGCCGCTTCAAGCGCAAGGTTCAGCAGGAAGACATCATCAAGGACATCAAGAAGCACTCCTTCTATCTGAAACCCGGCGACAAGCGCCGCGCGAAACAGGCGCTGGCGCGGAAGCGCAGTCGGAAGAAGCTCCGACGGGAGACGGAATAGCAGGAACCGGGGGCACGGGATCGACCGGCACGAACGACGAGCAAAGGGTGGCGACCCATGGAGTATCAGGATAGAAGCCTGACGTGCGTGGACTGCGGCGCCGAGTTCATCTGGACTTCCGGCGAACAGGCGTTTTTCGCCGACAAGCAGTTCAAGAACGAGCCCAAGCGGTGCAAGACCTGCAAGGGTAAGCGAGCCAGCCGTCCATCCGGTCCATCGGGACGCGAACGCGTGGAGACCACCACCACGTGTTCGGCCTGTGGAAAGGAAACCACGGTTCCCTTCCGTCCGACGCAAGGTCGTCCAGTGCTCTGCAAAGAGTGCTTCCAGCAGCGCCGCGCAAGCGGCGCCGGAAGCCTCTGACCACTCCGATCGGCGCGCGGTTTTTCGCCGCCGCCTGATCGGATCTCCGTGCACTGCGGCACGGGCCCACGGGTCCGCGCTGTGGTGTGTGCGTGCGCCTTACGATAAAATCTGGCGCCAATACGGCGCCTGGCCGTAAGTCTGACCAAAGGGATACACATGCAAATCGACGAGCGCTCCGCGGGTGACGTCACGGTCCTGGACCTCAAGGGCCGGATGACGATGGGTGAAGGCGACGAGCTCCTCAAGGACAAGGTCAACAGCCTGATCCTCCAGGGCCGCAAGAAGCTCGTGCTGAACCTGGCTGACGTCCCGTACGTGGACAGCGCCGGCCTCGGCGAAATCGTCCGCACCTACACGACGGTGACGAAGCAGGGCGGCAGCCTCAAGCTCGCCAACCTGACCAAGCGCATCACGGACCTGCTGTCGATCACCAAGCTGCTGACGGTGTTCGACACCTACGACTCCGAGGCAGACGCGGTCCGGAGCTTCACGACCGGCGCGTAGCTCCGGCGCGCGACCATGACGCGCGCGGTGCCGGTATCCGCAGTGGAACAGGCCACGGATCGTCTTGTGCGGCCGCGCCGTTCCACGGTGGTGTCGTTTCTGGCCGCCTGCCGGCCTGAACAGTGGACCAAGAATCTTTTCGTCTTCGCGGCGCTCCTGTTCGCCAAACGTCTCGGGGACGGCGACGCGCTCGCGATCGCCATTGAAACCTTTGTGATCTTCTGCGCGCTCTCCAGCGCCGTCTATCTCTTCAACGACATCGCGGATCGCGAGGCCGACCGCGAGCATCCGCTCAAGCGCTTCCGGCCCATCGCGTCCGGCGAGATCTCACCGGTGACCGCGGGCGCGGCCAGTCTGGCGCTCGCCGGTGGCGGACTCGCCGCGGCCTGGTCGGTCGCCCCCGCGCTCGGCGTCACGGCGCTGGCGTACCTGACGCTGCAGGTCGCGTACTCGCTCGTGCTCAAGCACGTCGTCATCGTTGACGCGCTCGCCATCGCCTCCGGCTTCGTCCTGCGCGCGGTGGCAGGTGGCGTGGCGATCCCGGTTCCCGTCAGCAGTTGGCTGCTGGCCTGCACGACGCTGCTGGCGCTCTTCATCGCACTCGCCAAGCGGCGGCACGAGCTCACGGCCCTGGCCGACGGCGCGACGCGCCATCGCCCCATCCTCGATGAATACAACCCGTACCTGCTCGACCAGATGATCGCCGTCGTCACGGCATCCGCGGTCGTGGCCTACGCGGCCTACACGACCAGCTCGGACACATCCGCCAGGCTCGGCACCGACCGGCTGGCGCTCACGATCCCGTTCGTGCTGTACGGGATCTTCCGCTACCTCTATCTCGTGCACCGGAAGGACGGCGGCGGCGATCCGTCGACCCTGCTCCTCACCGACGCGCCGCTGCTGGCGTGCGTCGTGCTGTGGGCGGTCGCGGTGGCCGTGCTGCTGTACACCCCGGTGGGACTTCCGTGAACGCGCCAGGCGCACCTCCCTCTTCCCCCGCCGCCGCGCCCCGCACCGCCCGCGTGGCCGTGGTGCGTACGACGCCGGATCGCGTGATCGCCGACTATGCGCGCGTGATGGACCTCGCGGGCTACCGCGAGACGCTGCGCACGGATCTCGACACGATCATCAAGCTCAATCTCTCGTGGACGAAGTACTTCCCGGCCTGTTCGTCGCAGCCGTGGCAGGTGGACGGCGTCCTGACCAAGCTGCTCGCCGATGGCTTTGACCCGGCGCGCGTGCTGCCGGTCGAGAACAAGACCGTCGTCACCGACCCGCACGCCGGCTGCCGCAACAACCGCTGGGAGCCGGTGCTCCGCCGCCACGGCCTGACCTTCACGGCGCTGCCCGAGGTGGAGTGGATCACCTACCGCTTCACGAGTCCGCTGCTGAAGCTGAACGCGATCTTTCCCGAAGGGATTCAGATCCCGAAGATGTACCCCGGCCGTCAGATCGTGCACCTGCCGACCGTCAAGACGCACGGCCACGCCGTCATGACCGGGTCGGTGAAGAACGCGTTCGGCGGCCTGCTCCGTGAAGTGCGGCACTACGCCCACAAGCACATGCACGAAGTGCTGGTGGACCTGCTCTACATGCAACGCGAGCTGCACCCGTCGGTGTTCACCGTGACCGACGGCACGGTCGCGGGCGACGGCGCCGGGCCGCGTACGATGATTCCGCGCGTGGCGAACGTCGTCCTGGCCTCCTCCGACTCGGTGGCCATCGACGCGGTATCGGCGCGCATCATGGGCTTCGACCCGATGTCGATCCCGTTTCTCCGCATGGCGCACGAACGCGGGCTCGGCGTGGCCGACCTGCGCGACATCGAACTGACCGGAGACGACATCTCCGGTCTCAACCTCGGGTTCTCGACCCGCAAGTCTCTCGTCATCTGGGGCGATCAGTTGATCCGCCGCGGGCCGCTGCAGCCGCTGGAGCGGCTGCTGCTGCATTCACCGCTGA
>JBIKWH010000144.1:0-5452 GCA_044356435.1 Vicinamibacterales bacterium | reverse complement strand
CACGAGCGGAGAGTGATAGCCGAAGAAGGCCTGGCCCGCCGGCTCCAGCACGCGCCGCACGCCGTGGCCGCGGTAGGTCACCACGACCCAGGTCAGCAGCACCCGGTGGCCCGCGGGACTCGTCGCGATGCCGAAGATCGGCGTGCACCCGGCGGCCTGACCGCACGTCTCCGCCCAGGCGCGCACCACCTCGGGCCGGTGAAAGACGCGTGACCGTGGGGCCTCGTCGAGCAGCGCCTGCCAGCGCTGTTCGAACTCCGTGCCCCAGATGTCCGCCCAGGTCGTGCGCCACTCGAACGTCCAGTTCATCGTGATGGAAGGGCCATTATCTCCCTGCGTGCTATCATCGCGGTCTTCGCACGCCGGGTCTTTCCCCATAGACGCGCCCGTAGCTCAGCTGGATAGAGCGTTGGCCTCCGGAGCCAAAGGTCGTAGGTTCGAATCCTACCGGGCGCACCATCCGCTTCGCGGATGGCTGCGCACCTGCCTCACACACAGAACACCCTCGCGTCGGCCGGCGCCTTCCCGGACAATAGGTGCGGATGATCGGTACGGACATGGAGGTGCTCGAGTTCGGCGAGTTCCATCTGGATATTCCGCGGCGGCGCCTGTGCCGGAAGCAGGATCCGATCGCACTGCAGCCGAAGGCCTTCGACCTGCTGGCGTACCTGGCGACGCACCGGGCGCGCGTCGTTCCCAAGGATGAACTGTTCGCCGTCCTGTGGCCGGACACCTTCGTTCAGGACGCCAACCTCCCCCAGACCGTCTCGGTCCTGAGGCGCGCGCTTGGCGAATCGTCGCAGGACAACGCCGTGATCGCCACGGTGCCCAGGCTCGGCTACAAGTTCGTCGCGCCGGTCCGCTTGATTGCCGAGGATCGGGAGGCGCGTGCGCGTGCCGCGGACCTCTCGGTCAGGGGCCGGCACCACCTCAACAAACGCCTGACGGACTCGCTCTCCTCCGCGATCACGCTCTTTCTGGCTTCCACGGACGCGGACCCGACCTATGCGCCAGCCTGGGTCGGCCTGGCGGACTCCTACGCGCTCCTCAGCCTCTACGGCGCGTCGATGCCGAAGGACGCCTTCCCCAGTTCAAAAGCGGCGGCCCTGACGGCCCTCAGTCACGACCCGGGTCTGGCGCAGGCGCACAACGCGCTCGGCGTCGTCGCGCTCTTCTACGAGTGGGATTGGCCGGCGGCCGAGCGTGCGTTCAACCGCGCCATCGCGCTCGACCCGGTCTACGGAGACGCGCATCAGCGCCTCGGGATGTACCTCACGGCGCAGCAGCGCTTCGGCGAAGCCCGTGAGGTCCTGGCCCGCGCGCAGGCGCTGGACCCGCTGTCGCGCATCATCGCCACGATGGCCGGCTATCCGGCCTACTACGCCGGGGACTATGAGGCAGCGGCGCGGCAGTTCCGGCAGGCGCTGCAGCTTGACCCGGACTTTTCGATGGCCCACTTCCGGCTTGGACTGGCCTATGCGCAGCAGCGCCGCTTCGCGGACGCGCTGGGAGAGCTGGCCATCTCCAAGGCCCTCTCCGACGATCGCGACGTCGTCGCGGCGCTCGGGCAGGTGCACGGCATGATGGGCGACCGCGACAAGGCACTGGCGGCCATCGCGGAGCTGGAGACGCGGTCGCGAACGACCTTCGTGCCGTCCTACGCCGTCGCCGTGGTGCACGCCGCCCTCGGCGACACGGAGACGGCCCTCGACTGGCTGACGCGGGCGGTCGAGGAGCGTTCCTACTGGGTGATGTATTTCAACGTGGACCCGGTGCTGGCGCCCCTGCGGGGGCACCCACGGTTCGACGAGCTGCGCGGACGCGCCGGTCTGCGGTAGTCGCAGACCGGGCGCGCCGGACTTACTTCTTTTCGTGCGTCGAATGGAGGTTCAGGAGCGCGACCAGCGCGGTCGCGGCGCGCAGACCGCAGGCAACGGACGGCGTGCAACGGGAGTCGGCACCTGGACCTGCTCGACAGCAGCGCCGCCACGGTCAGGCTGTTCACTCACGGACGCTGGCCCCTGCCGGCTGTCGGCCGGGCCAGGCGCTACTCGTGTTCGGACTTGCGATGAATCTGGAAACCGAGGGCGCTGAGGCGCGCGATGATGGCGTCGACATGCGCGGGGCCGCGCGTCTCCAGCACCACATCGACCGGCACCACCTGCACGGGCAGGCTGCTGAACGTGCGCTGATGGACGATCTCCTGGATATTGGCGCCCATCTCGCCCAGCACGGCGGTCAACTGCGCCAGCGCGCCCGGGCGGTCCGCCAGCTCAACGGTGAGGCGCGTCAACCGGCCCGTGCGCACGAGCCCACGCTCGATGATGCCCGCCAGCACGAGGGGGTCGATGTTGCCGCCGCTGAGCACGATGCCCACACGCCGCCCTCGGAACCGGTCCGGGTGGGCCAGCACGGCCGCGAGTCCCGCGGCACCGGCACCCTCGGCCACGGTCTTCTCCACATTGAGCAGCAACAGAATGGCCTGTTCGATATCCGGCTCATCCACGAGCAGGATGTCGCGCACGTGCGCACGGATGATGGGCGTCGTCAGCGTGCCCGGGCGCTTGACGGCGATGCCTTCCGCGATGGTGCTGCTGCCGTACTGCGGCTCGAGGCCGCGCACGGCGGAGTACATCGACGGGTACCGGGTCGTCTGCACGCCGACGACCTCAACCTTCGGTGCGACGGCCGCCGCGGCGATCGCGATGCCGGCGATGAGCCCGCCGCCGCCGATCGGGACGACCAGCGTGTCGAGTGTCGGGTCCGCGACCAGCATCTCGAGCGCCACGGTGCCCTGTCCGGCAATGACATGCGGGTCGTCGTACGGGTCGATCCAGGTCAAGCCCCGCTGGGCCGCCAGCGTCGCGGCGTGCCGTCTGGCGTCGTCGAAGCCCTCGCCTTCCAGCACGACCTCGGCGCCGTGCTCCTCGGTGTGGACGACCTTGACGGACGGGGTGAAGCGCGGCATCACGATCGTCGCCGGCACGCCGAGCCGTTGACTGTGAAAGGCCACGGCCTGGGCGTGGTTGCCGGCGGAAGCGGCGATGACGCCCGCCCGGCGCTCCTCGGCGGTCAGCGCCAGCAGGCGGTTCAGCGCGCCCCGCTCCTTGAACGACGCGGTGAACTGGTGATTCTCGAACTTGAGCGAGACGAGCGCCCCGGTCAGCGCCGAGAGCGTGCGGGAGACCAGCAGCGGCGTGGCCAGCACGCGACCCGAAATCGCGGTGGCCGCCCGCCGAACATCGTGGATGTCGGGTGAAGTCGACACTTTTGCAGTGTACGCCGGGGACGTGGACCTCGCCCCCTCCCGCTGGCCGCGTCCCTGTGGTAGCGTCCACGGCAACGCCCGGCAGGGCTTCTATCTACTCCAAGGAGAACACGCACCATGAGAATGCACGCGGTACTCGCGGCCGTGCTGTTGACGACAGCGGCCTCCACGGCGCTTGCCCAGAATCCCCCTCAGCCGATGAGCTTCTTCCTGACGAGCGCCGGCCCAGGGGACGGCGCCAAACTCGGCGGCCTCGAGGGTGCCGACAAGCATTGCCAGACGCTGGCCGCGGCGGCCGGCAGCACGAAGACCTGGCGCGCCTATCTGAGCCAGCAGGCCGTGGGTGGCAAACAGGCCGTCAACGCCCGCGACCGCATCGGCGCCGGCCCGTGGCACAACGCCAAGGGCGCCAAGATCGCCGACAACGTCGCCCACCTGCACGGCGATACGCTCGACCAGGCGAGGCTCGGCAACAACCTGAGCCGCACCACGGTGCTCAACGAGAAGGGCGAGAACATGAAGGGCGCCGGCGACACCCCGAACCAGCACGACGTGCTGACCGGGTCGCAGCCCGACGGCACGGCCTTCCCGGCCGGCCAGGACAAGACGTGCGGCAACTGGACGAGCAACAACGAGGGCACGGCCCAGCTCGGTCACTTCGACCGCACGGGCGGCGGCAACACGTCGTGGAACGCGGCGCACCCGAGCAAGGGCTGCAGTCAGCAGAACCTCGTGTCCACGGGCGGCAACGGCCACTTCTACTGCTTCGCGACCAACTAGTCGCGGCACGACCCGCGGGGCCTGGCGCAGCGGAACCACGCTGTCCCGGGCCCTGCGCCTTCCCTCCTACGACGCCCGACGCTGGTGCGCGCGGTGGTCCAGGAACTCCAGCACGTACTCGCGGCTCTCGTGATACGCGGGATGCCCGAGTACGGCAGCCCTGGCGCGGGGGCGCGGGAACGGCACGCGGTAGACATCACCGATCTTCGCGGCCGGTCCATCCGTCATCAGCAGGATGCGATCCGACAGATATAGCGCCTCCTCGATGTCGTCCGTCACCATCACGACGATCCGGTTCGGCTCCTCGTCCCACACCTGCACGAGCAGGTCCTGCAGCTCGAAGCGCGTCATCGAGTCCAGCATCGAGAACGGCTCGTCCAGCAGCAGGAACTTCGGCTGCACGGCCAGCGCGCGCGCCAGCGAGGCGCACTGCTGCGTCCCGAGCGACAGCTCGGCCGGTCGCTGCTTCGCCACGTCGCCGATGCCCAGCAGATCCAGATAGCGCTCGACTCGCTCCGCGCGTTCCGTCCGGCTCTTCGTCGGGCAGGCGCGATCCACGGCCAGTCTGACGTTCTGGCGCGCGGTCAGCCACGGCAGCAGGCTCGGCGACTGGAACACGACGGCCCGCTCCGGGCCGGGGCCGTCAATCTCCTTGCCATCGATGATGACGCCGCCGAGCGTGGCACGCTCGAGCCCCGCGATCATCGAGAGCACGGTGGACTTGCCGCACCCCGAGTGTCCGAGCAGGCAGACGAACTCACCCTCCTGCACGCGCGCGTTGACATCCTGGACGGCGGTGACCGCGCCTCCCGCGGTCTGAAACGTCTTCGTCAAGCCGGAGAGTTCCAGCGGCGCGTGCATCACTCGCCCTCCAGGCGCTCCCGACACTCCCCACGCAGCCGCAGCCACGCGGGCAGCGACCGA
The DNA here is from genome assembly GCA_044356435.1 of Vicinamibacterales bacterium. GTDB lineage: Bacteria > Acidobacteriota > Vicinamibacteria > Vicinamibacterales > UBA2999 > CANKJK01. The sequence continues at coordinate 480 of JBIKWH010000144.1, read as the reverse complement.
GCGACGTGTTTGAACACGGGCACGGCGGGCGGAGTGGGACGAACGGGTCGACGCACGGGCACGCTCCTGAAAATGAGGGCAATGGGACCGCGGAGGTCGGAGTCGCGGTCGGGCCTACAAGGGCGTGCGCCGGAACGTCGCGGGCCGGCGCGTGCTGCTTCAGCAAGTGGCGTTCCGACGTAGCGTGCCGGCTCCCGTCGCCTGGCATCGTGGCTTTACGCAGGAAATACGGGATTTGCGGCGGTCACGGCCCCTCTGAACGTGCCTGTTGATGCGCGGACATATCTGTTCACTAATTTATTTCGCTAGACAAGATCGTCTGTGTTGTCGAATGCGGCAGCGCCCCTGTCTCAGCGGGATGACGGCTCAGGCGGGTCCGCGACCTCTCGCACGCGCCCCCAAGGCGTCTCTGCAGCCAAGAACCGCGCGACATGTCCACTCGTGTTCATTTCTATCGTCAATCTGACGTTTCAGTCCTGC
>JBIKWH010000142.1:0-5493 GCA_044356435.1 Vicinamibacterales bacterium | reverse complement strand
GGCTCCTTGCGAGCACGCTGGACGGTCAGGCGCAACAACCATCCATGGCCGCCCCCGCAGGGCAGCCGGCCGCCGAGGTCACCCGTGCGTGCCCGACGATCCGGGACTACGCGGCCTTCTATGCGTGCGCGCTCGAGCGCATCAAGGTCTTCAAGACCCCGCGACGGACGCGCGACGGCAAGCCGGACCTGAATGGCATCTGGTCGGCGACGCGCATCGCGCAGGACATCGAGGAAGTCAAGGCGGGCCAGTACGGGGCGATGGGGGCGATGAAGAGCCTCATCGTCGAACCGGCCGACGGCAGGATCCCGTACCAGGCATGGGCGCAGAAGCCGCGCCGGGAGGGCGAGACGAAGTGGATGTCACCGACCGCCCTGTGCGTGCCTGTGGGCGCGGTGCGGTGGTCGTATTCACCGGTCTCCGTGACCGGGCACCGCATCATCCAGCAGCCCCGGGAGATCATTTTCTCGATGGAGCGGCTGCACACCTATCGCGTCATCTCGCTCGACAACACGCGCCGGATGGCCGACAACGTGAAGCTGTGGCAGGGCGAGTCGCGAGGCCGTTGGGAGGGGGAGACGCTCGTGATCGAGACGACCAACCTCACCGACAAGGTCTGGTTCGACCACATCGGCACGTTCATGAGCGACGAGATCAGGATGGAAGAGCGCCTGACCTATGTCGACCAGGACACGCTGCTGTATGTGGCCACCTACACGGACCCGAAGGTCTTCACGCAGCCGTGGAAGATCGCCAAGCCGCTGCTCCGGGCGCCCGCGAAGGGCATGGATGCCCTGGACCTTGAAGACACCACGGTCGAAGGCTGCGACGAAACCGTCGAGCACCTGTTCGGCGCCGGCCAGCGCCCCTTCACGGGGCTCGGCCTGGTCCTGCCCCGGTAGACACGGCCGGCGCATTCCGTTCTTTTCTGTCGGTCTGATACCGGAGCTCCTGTAGCCACGCCGGCCGACGCCGATCTGCGGCTACTATCGGCGCACGGGAGAAGGGCGCGACTGACCCGCAGCCCTCAATGGAGACGCAACGATGACAGTCAGAAGCGTGGCGATGGCCGCCGTGGTGTTCGTCGCAGTCGTGGCCGTTGGCCCGCAGCCCGCCGTGCAGGCGCAGGGTGCGCGACCCAACCGGCTAATCGAGCAGTACAAGGCCGGCCAGCCCGCGATCGTGCATACGGACTGGGCCTGGATCAACATGGAGAACTCGTGGGACCCGGAGCGACTGCGCAAGGTCCTGGGCGAGGTGAAGGCGGAGCGGGAGAAGGGCTCGTTGGCGGTCCCCGTGGTCCGCGTTCCGTCCGGCGGCAGTGCAGGGTCGGCGGCGTTCGTCCAGATCGCACTGAGTCTGGGGCTCTCGAACATCGTGATCCCCAAAATCACCAGCGCCGAGGAGGCCCGGCGACTCGTGAAGGCGATGCGGTATCCGCCTCAGAGTGGCGCGAAGTCCCCCGAGCCGCGCGGCGAGCGAACGGCCGCCGCGGACCAGGCTGCGGCCTACTGGGGCGTGAGCCAGGACGCATACCGGAAGAAGGCCGACCTGTGGCCGCTCAATCCGGATGGCGAACTGGTCGCGATTGCCATGATCGAATCGAAGGAATCCGTGGCCAACATCGATGAGATCCTCCGCGTCCCCGGGCTTGGCGGCGTGCTCGTCGGCCCGTACGACCTCGGCGATTCACTCGGCGTCGGACCGCCGAAGGGCGGCAAGATCCCCGAGGCGACGGAAGCCGAGATTCAGAAGGTCCGCAAGGCCTGCCAGGCCTACAAGAAGATCATCTGCGGCCTCGCGGGTGCTGATATCTCGCAGAAGGATGTGCGGATCAAGGAGGGCTGGAACATGATCCAGTTCCTGGCGCCAGGCGTGCGTACGGTTCGCTGACACGCGGTCTTCTCTTACGACGCAGCAAGCCCTTCGCGGTACGACGGGTACTGTAGTCGTACACCCAGTTCGCGAACGGCCCGATCGTTTCGCACGCGCTTGCCGAGGTTGCTCCCGCCATCGAAGACCGGCGGGGGCGCTCCCAACCGTGTCGCCAGCAGTCCCACGTACTCTCCGCGCGTCGGAGGATGACCGTCTGAGACGACGTACGTCCGATCGGTGATCGGTTCACACGCCGCAGCCGCCACCGCCGCGCGCGCTGCGTCTTCGACGTGGATCAGATTCAAGTACGCATGGGGAGAACCGGCAATGGGTCTACCCGCCGTGAGGTCGGCCGCTCGCGGGACTCGCCCTGGCCCGTACAGTCCCGCCAGCCGCAGGACGATCGCGTTGCGCCCGTGTGCGTGCGCGAAGAGCAGTCGCTCTCCGGCCAGACACGCCCGTCCCCCCTCACTCATGGGCTCGCACACCGACGCTTCATCCACCCACTCGCCAGCGTCCTGCGCGTAGACCCCCGTCGAGCTCACGTAGATCACGCGGCCCGTTTCCGCGGGCAGCGCATCCAGCACGGCACGCAGTCCCTCGACGTGAATATCCGACATCGTCGCCCCGGACCGTCGATCCCGCCCGACCGCGAAGACCACGGTGTCCACGACAGGTAAGGCACCGAACGGTCCCCTGGTCACATCGAGGGTCAGGGGCCGCAAGCCCGCCCGGGAGAGCGTGTCGGTGTTGCCCCCTCGGGTAGAGGCGTACACGTCGTCGCCCGCATCGCGCCAGAGTCGCGCGACCCGCTCGCCGAGATATCCACAACCCACCACCAGCCTGCGCACGCTGATATCCTCCGCGTCAGTGTATGCGGCACACGCAACTCCTCAATTACGCGTTGTACCAGGTCGGTTGGTTCGCATGCGTGCTGGGCGCCTCGTGGCGGTACCCGTGGGTCGGGTTCGCCATCGCTGTCGCGCTGATAGGGGTCCATCTCGCGCTGACGTCTGAACGCTGGATCGAACTCCGCCTCGTGATGCTCGCCACCGGCGTGGGCGCCGCGATCGAACTCGCGCAGATCGCCGCCGGCACGTACCGCTTCACGTCCGGTACGCTCGCTGCCGCGCTGCCGCCGCCCTGGCTCCTGGTCCTATGGGCACAGTTAGCCACCGCCTTTCGATTCAGCTTGCGCGCCGTCATCGTGCGGCCGTGGACGGCCGTACTCCTGGGCGGCGTCGGCGGCCCGGTCGCGTTCATGGCAGGCGAGCGGCTCGGGGCCGTGGACCTGCTGCCGCCGGTCCACGTGGCTGTGCTTCGTCTCTCCATCCTCTGGGCGCTCGCCTTTGGGGCGTTCTCGGTCGTGGTCCGTCGTGTCGCGCCGGACGGGCCGAGGCCGCGCTATCGCGCACGGTGGTGACCGATCAGCTGACCGAGGCGAGGAGCGAGTCAGTCCGACAAGCGTTCGAACGCCTGCCGTGTAACCGCGTGCCGGAAGGCAAACAGCCGTCTCAGCTTTCGCTGGACGAAGAGCCGGCCGACCAGCCATCCCACCGCGCCCAGCGGGAGCGCATACTCGATGGCGTCCTCGAGGATCGAGGCCTGCGGTCCGTCTGAAATCATCCGGTGCACGTGCTTCCAGTACTGAAACGGACCCGTGACCTGGACGTCGGTGAACGAGCGGCCCTGCTGGTAGTCCCGGTGCTCCAGGTTCCACCGCAGCGAGAAGGGGGCCGGTCCCACGCGCAGCGAGACCCGCGCGCCGTCACGAATCCCGCCCTCGTGCCGCACCACCCGGACGCGTTCCCAAGGCGGCGTCAAGCGTTCGAAGGCACCGGGTGCTTCATGCCACTCGAACACGCCCTCGGCTGAGGCGGGAAGGCGTGTGGTCGCGACAAAGGTGATGCGTCGCATCGGCGGGCTCAGAGGACCGAGAATACCAGCGCGGCACAGGTCGTGCGGCCCGTGCGGCGATAACTGTGTGGCACCGACGCGTCGAAATACATCGCGTCGCCGGTGCCAAGTACGTGTTCCGCAGCGTCGATCGTCACGCCCAGCTCCCCGGAGAGGACGTAGATCACTTCGACGCCCGCGTGCGCGTGAGGACGAGCTTTGCCCTCGCCAACCGCATGGAAGGTGGCCAAGTACGCCTGGCATTTCGGTTCGGCCACCGGAAAAGTCAAACTCTCGAAGTGAAAGGCTGGATCGCGTCCGCCGGAATCCTCAGGAAACCGCAGACGCTCCGCACGCCGGGCGATGGCGAGCACGCGCTTCTTGCGGTGGTCGGCGAAGAAATAGTCGAGGTCGACGCTGAACACCAGCGCAATTCGCAGCAAGGTATGGAGCGTCGGAAACATCTTGTCGCGCTCCAGCTTGGACAGGAGCGCCGGCGACAGCCCCGTGTGCCGGCCGAGGTCGACCAGTCCGAGCTTCTTCTTGAGCCGCAGCGCACGGAGCTTGCTTCCGATCTCGTACCGGTGCAACTCGTCGGTCAGGGTCGTCGTTGCCATCGCTTCATAGTTTTATTACAAGGAGAATGGATTTCCTATCCAGGTATCCAGAGTCGCGCGGCAACAAGACGATCGGGTCCACGGGTTCGATGCAGCGGTTGCATGAGCCCTTCGCCGTAAACTGCCGTCATGGACACGAAGAAGATTAGCCGCCCTGGGACAGTTCGCCAAGCACCCATCCTCCACTCGATTTGAGTATGAAGCAAATGAGTGGACTGATCGTGCCATAAGAGTTAAACGATCACGCGCCGATCAGGATTTCATGAGATGCAAATGACATGAACTGATGCTCAACTAGAGGTGCTGCTGTTTGAACCGCCTGTTCCTCGGTATTACCCGCTTCTGGAGAGACGTGATTATGTTGAAGGCAAGCGACTGGCTGGTCCTCTGCGCGGCGTTCCTATCACTACTGATGTCGGTGGCGCTCTGGTTCGGTGTTCTCGGGGCACCGGACCGTGAAGCCGGCATGTTCGTCGGGCTGTGGGTGCCCTCCATCCTCGGCGTGGGTCTCTATTTTGCGCTGCGCGGCGGGCGGAGGTAAGGTCGATGAGCACCCAACTGATCTTCGCGTTCGGTGTATTCGTATCCCTGCTACTCGGCGTCGGTCTGCTGCTGACCGTTCGTGAATTCCAGAGCGGGAATCTCGACAAGCCAAGAGATTCGCGGTTTCCTCTTTGACGGGGTGAGGCACGGCGTGCTTCGTCTCTCCCTCACCTGGGCGATCCCCCTTCTCGTCTTCTTGGTGGTGGTCCGTCGATTCACGGGGGGACGGTCACTGGCCTTCCTATCGCACGAGTCGGTACCGGTGATGGCGAGGACCACATGACCGCGGTGACCCAGTCGGTCGTCATTGTCGGCGGTGGTCTTGCGGGGCTGAGTTGCGCGAAGCGCCTGTGGGAAGAAGGTGTGCCGAGCCTTATCCTGGAAGCCTCGGATGACATCGGCGGACGCGTCCGGACGGATCGGCTGGATGGCTTTCTCCTCGACCGCGGCTTTCAGGTCCTGCTGACGGCGTATCCGGAGACGCAGCGGCAATTGGACTACGGCGCACTCGAGTTGCGGCCATTTCTCCCGGGCGCGTTGGTGCGCATGGCGGGGCGTTTCC
>JBIKWH010000141.1:0-5561 GCA_044356435.1 Vicinamibacterales bacterium | reverse complement strand
GAACGACGCGATCATCCTGGAATTCGGCCTCAAGAAGCCGGCGTTCCGGATCTGCGTGAACACCCCGACGACGCACGGGTCGATCGGGCTCACCACGGGCCTCGCGCCCGCGATGACGCTCGGCTGCGGCGGCTGGGGCGGCAACAGCACATCGGACAACATCACGCCGCTCCACCTGCTGAACATCAAGCGCCTGGCCTATGAGCTCCGGCCCGCCGTCGCCAGCGCGGCACCGCGCGCGGCCTCGACTCCGCAGGGCGCCCCGGCGGCAGCGCGTGGCGGCGATACCCGGACCGACTCGCGTCTACCGTCGTCACCGTCGCGCGCGACCCCGGCCGGTATCCCCGCGGCCGCACTGACCAGCCGCATCGACCAGTTCCTGGCCTCCCGCGGGCTCAGGAAACCCGAGGCCGCCGTGGCTCCGCCGGCGCCGGCGACAGCGTCGGCACACGCCGCGCAGGCCGCCGCGCCCGTCGCGTTCGTCTGCGAAGATGACGTCCGCTCGGCCATCAAGCACGGCCAGACGATCGCTATCTCCGACCGAACCATCGTCACGCCCTCCGCCCGCGAGTTGGGCGAGGCCCATCGGGTGCTCCGGCACGTCTCCGGCCCCTCGGCCACGCGGGCTTCATGATGGTCCGCCGTACACCCACGGTGCTCGTGCTGGCGCTCGTCGGCGGCGTGCTCGGACTGCCGGCCTGCGCCGCCCGATCGGCTCCACCGGTCGCCGCCCGGGTCCAGCCCGCCCCGGCAGTCGTCACTCTGCCGGCTCCGCCGCCGCTGCCCTCTCCGCCACAGGTTCCGGCCCCGGCGCTCGTCGCCGTCCACGCTGCGTCGCTCGACGGGCCTGCGCCCGCCGCGCCCCCGGACGGCCGGCCCATGGACGCCCTGCTCGTCACGCCGACCTCCACGCTCCCCGATCCCGTCACCACGGATCGGGTCGCGGAGGATATGGCGGTGACCCCGCACGACCTCGAGATTCCGATGAATGCCCGCGTACTCGGCTTCGTCGATGTCTTCAGCGGACGGCTCAAGGGCTTCCTCGAGGCATCGCTCAGCCGCGGCGCCCCCTATCTGTCAATGATTCAGCGTGCTCTGACCGCGGAGGGATTGCCGACAGACCTCGCGTTCGTGCCCATCGTCGAGAGCGCGTTCAATCCGGATGCCACGTCCCGCGCGAAGGCGAAGGGCCTCTGGCAGTTCATGCGTGGCACGGCCGTCGAGAACGGCCTGCGCCACGACTGGTACGTCGACGAGCGGGCCGAACCCGAGCGCGCCACTGTCGCGGCCGCGCGCTATCTGAAGACGCTGCACGACATGTTCGGCGACTGGCATCTGGCGCTGGCGTCCTACAACGGCGGTCCGGGCCGGGTGCAGCGCGCGATGAAGCGCTCGGGGAAGGCCGACTTCTGGTCGCTCAGCGCCAACCGCCGGTTCCTGCCCCGCGAGACGCGGGACTATGTGCCGCTGATTCTCGCGGCGGCCGTGGTGGGACGGAACCCTGAGCAGTACGGTCTGACCATCACACCGCAGACATTCGAGGCCCCGGCCTCCGAAACCGTGACCCTCACATCGCCCGTGGACCTCCGCAGGCTTGCGGACGCCATCGAGCGTCCGCTGGATGAACTCAAGGCACTGAACCCGGCCCTCCGGCGCTGGGCCACTCCGCCCGGGACGGACCGCTACGAGCTGAGGATTCCGGCGGGCACGGCGGAGAAGGCCGCCGAGTTCCTCGCCTCGATGGACGCGGAGGCGGACTCGCCATACCGCTGGCACACGGCGAAGAAGGGTGAAACCGTGGCTGCCGTCGCCAAGCGGCTGAACGTCACCCGGCGCGATCTGCTCGACGCGAACTTTCTGAAGACCGGCGCGAGGCTGCGGCCGGGCCAGCGGCTGATCGTGCCGAAAGATCCGACGGTTCTCGCGGCCCGCGCCACTCGCACGGCGGATGCGCCCGTGGCGGCGGTGAACACCTCGGCGAAACGCCCGGCCACCGTCCCGGCTTCGGTGAGCAGAGCGCATGCCAGAAAGCCGGCGAACCGGCGCACGGCCGCCTCAGCCGCCGGACCGGTGGTGCACCGCGTGAAGCGCGGCGAGACGCTGGGTTCGATTGCGCGACGCTACCGGACGACGGTGGCCGATATCCGTCGCTGGAACGACGTCTCCGGCTCCGCGATCAAGACCGGACAACGCCTGACCATCCGCCCACGCGCCGCAGACTAGGCCACGCGCAGGACCGCCACTGCCCTGGGAGGGCAAGTGGCGGGATGGGCCGGGAGATTCACACGTCGAGGGCGACTTGCTTTGGGTCAAGCCAGGCGTCGATGCGCCCAGGGAGCCCACGACGTGTGAACTCCCGGCCCAGCACGCCCCGCCCCGACGCTCGATCTGAATGAGCTACGCCACGCCGCTGTCGCGAGCCGGCTCGTCGTTCTGGACCCTGGCGCGCAACTGCTGCAGTCCGGTCGCAATCCGCTGGGCGATCTCCCGCTCCTGCTGAAGCGATCGCAGCACGCCGTTCGCCTCCTGGCTGGCGAACTGGATGCCCGCCACCTGCTCCGCCACGTGCTCCACCACGGCCCGCTGCTCGGTCAGCGACTCCAGATTGATGCGGACGTCCGCCAGCAGATTCGCGATCATCCCGGCTTTGACCTGCACTTCGTCAACCGCCCGCCGTTTCGCGTCGATCGCGGCGATCTTCGCGTCTGTCTCCACCGCGGCCTCGTGCAGTTGCTGCACCTGCTTCCGGAGCCGGACCACGTCTTCCCGCTGCGACGCCAGGAAGTCCAGGTCCTCGCGGCTCTTCGCGCTCACCTGGTGCACGGCGTCGACCTCGCGCTTGACGGCCGCCACGATCGACTCCCGTTCCGCGATCGCCTTGAGCCGCTGCTCGACCACGGCGGACAGGGTGTCGAGTTCCGCCACCCGCGCCTCGACGGCCGCCACCTTCCGTTCCGAGAACGCCACCTGGTTCCGGCGCTGTTCGAGCTGCCGGAACAGCACCTCGGCGCGCTTGAGCTGGTCCTCGGTCGCCGCCACCTGTGCGACGGCTTCGCGCTGGCGGGACTGCGTGCGTGTCAGTTCCTCCACCAGCTCGTCCTTGACTGACGTCGACCGGCCCAGCTCCGACACGAGCGCAGCCAGTTCCTTCGACCGCACGCCGGTCTCATCCGCGATCCGGCGGCCCTCTTCGAGCAGCCGGGCGAGTGCCTGCCCCTGCTCCTGCACCACGGCGTCGTCCCGCGTCAGGCTGGCGAGCTGCGCGGTGGCGACGGCGATCTGTGCCTCCACGCCTGCGAGCCGCTCGACGACTGGGGCGAGCCGCGCCTGCGCCTGTGCCACCGCGGCGACCTTCTGATGGACGTCCAGCATCTGGATACCGACCGCCTCGGCCTGCGTCTTCACGGCATCCAGCTCGGTGCGCCGTTGGAGCTGGTCAACCATCCGGCGGTCGACCTCGGCGGAGAGCGCCTGGAGCTCGCTGACGCGGCCTTCGAGCCGACCCACGAACTCTGACCGCGCGTCCACACGGGCGACCTGGCCGTCGAGGTCGCGGACCATCTCGCCCAGACGATCCGCTCGCGTGAGTCCATCCTCGACGAGGCCCAGGCGGGCGACCACCCCGGTGACCGCGGCTTCAATCTGTGGGGCGCGCGTCAGGAAGTCGCCCATCCGGGCGGCGAACGCCTCGAGTGCCACGCGGTCCGCGCTGAGCCGGTCGCGCAACTGCGCGGCATCCGCGTGGGCCTTGTTGAATTCGCCGATCTCGGCGCCGAGCGTCGCGAGGTCCTGCCGGGTCAACGCGAGGGTCTCGGCCTGCACGGCCGTCTTCCGCCCGAGTTCCTCGGTCTCGGCGAGCCGCGTCCGCAACGACTCCAGGTCTGCCTGCTTGCGCGCCAGATCGTCGGCGTTCGTGTGCAGGTCCTGGACGCCCTGGCTCAGCTCGTCCAGCCGCTGGTGCAGCACGCCCAGGCCGCGTTCCTTGGCCAGCAGGGTTTCCATGCGGCCTTCGGCGTCGCCGACACCGGCCTGGAGCGTGCGGACCCGCTCATCGAACGCCTCGAACTCGCGCTTCTCCAGGCTCAGCCGGTCAACTGTCAGCCGTAGCGCGTCGATGACCGTCCGGCCGTCCAGGTCGAGCCGGGCGACTTCCCGGGCCACGTCGTCGCGCGCCCGCATGGCCTCGTTGACCTTGGCCGCGGACTCGGCCACGAGCGCCTCGACGCGCGCGACCGTTTCCTCCGTTTGCGCCACCTTCTGCAGGCCTTCGTTCAACGACTTGACCTGGATATCCATGCTCCAGACCATTTCGTTGAGCCGACCGGCTTCGACCAGCGCGCGATCGACCGCGTGCTTCTGGCTCTCGAGCGCCCTGACCTTCTGCTGGACGTAGATGGCGAGCGAGTTGAGCTGGGCCAGCCGCTCGTCGGTGGTCCGGACCAGCTCCTGCAGCTGGAGGAGCGGCTCAAGCCGGCGCTCCATGTCGCGGACGGCCTCACTCGCGGCGGCGGCGTCGACCTTCGATTCGCGCGAGACCTCCCGGATGCGCGCCAGTTCGTCGCTGACCTGGCTGGTCGTCGTGCGCACCACATCAACGTCGCCCCGCGCGGTCTGCGCGTCGGCGACCGCCCGGGCGATGTCGTCCCGCGTGCGCCGCAGTTCGGCCCGCATCTCGTCGGTCTGGATGCGCTCGTCTTTGAGCGCGTCGAGGCTGGCGCGGGTTTCAAGGGCCTGGGACGACAGGTGCTGAAGGGCCTTCCGGTGCTGCTGCAACTCGCCGTCGGGCCCCGTCATGGCGCGGACGGTTTCTTCCGCCTGGGCGATCGTCTCCTGCAGGCCGTGTACCCGCTGTTCCGCCTCGGCGATGACGGCTGCGCGGGCCTCCAGCGCGTCAATCCGGGTCACGATCGCGCCCAGGCGCCCGGCCGTGTCAGCGGCCTTCTGGTCCACCTGCTCGAGGGCCTTCCCGACCTGCGAGAGCTTCGAGCCCCGAACGGAGAGCTGCGTCAGCATCGCGCTGAGCGCGCTGTACTCTTCCTTGGCCGACGCGATGAGGCTCTGCAGGTCGTCTGCCTGCTTCCGCACCTTCCCGCTCATCCCTGTGAGTCCGTCGAGCATCCGTGATCTCCCGCAACGCGCACGCGCCGCTGCCCGGACAGGATACATCGGTGCCGCGCCGTGCACTGACGCGAAATCCACGCGTACGGAGCGCGAGACGCGCGCGGATTCCGCGACGTGCCACCGGCCGGCGCGCACCGTCACGCCGCAGATCACCCACCCGGGTGCCGGTCCGGAACTTGCGGACATCCCGGCATGCTTGCCGCCATGCGGAGCACCGTCGTCGTCGGTGTCGACGCGCTACCCGTCCAGATCGAAGTGGACGTCTCCCACGGCCTGCCGCAGTTCGCGATGGTCGGCCTGCCGGACGTGGCCGTGCGTGAGAGCCGGGACCGCGTGCGCGCCGCCATCCGCAACTCCGGCTTCGAGTTTCCGCCCCACCGGATCACGGTGAACCTTTCGCCGGCGGACGTGCCCAAGGCGGGCACCTCCTTCGACCTCGC
>JBIKWH010000422.1:0-2726 GCA_044356435.1 Vicinamibacterales bacterium | reverse complement strand
GCGCAGGCCGTGGAGTCCGCGGTGACCACGGGCGCGTGGATGGTGAACGTCCACGCCTCGGGCGGCGTGCCGATGATGCAGGCGGCGGTGAAGGCCGGCCGCGAGACGGCCGCGAAACTCGGCCGCCCGGCGCCGCTGCTCATCGCCGTCACCGTGCTCACCAGCATGGATGCGCCGACGCTGGCCTCGGTGGGTGTGACACGCGCGCTGGACACGCAGGTGGAGACGCTGGCGCGGATGGCGCAGGACGCCGGCATGGATGGCGTCGTCGCCTCGCCGCTCGAAACCGCCGCGATCCGCGCGGCCTGCGGCGCGGCCTTCGCGATCGTCACGCCGGGTATCAGGGGGGCGTCGGCCGGCGTCAGCAAGGACGATCAGCACCGCACGATGACGCCACGCGATGCAGTGAAGGCCGGGGCGAGCTATCTCGTCGTCGGACGCCCGATCATCGGCGCCGCCGATCCGAAAGCGGCGGCAGACGCGATCAGCGCCGAACTGGCCGGCGCATAGGGCAAGGCTGGCAGCGGGAAGAGCCCCGGAGTTAGGGGCCAGGCTGAGCAGGAAGGGTCACGGCCCGGAGCCTGCGCCCCGGGCCGTGGGTCGATCGGTGGCCTACTTCGCGGTGAAGAGGAAGCCGCCGCGGCGATTCCGCGAGAAGCAGGCTTCGTTCTCTTCCGTGCAGACCGGACTCTCCTCGCCCTTGCTGACCTGCTGCAGGCGGTCGGCCGCCACACCCAGGCTGACGAGGTAGTCCTTCACGGCCTGGGCACGGCGTTCGCCGAGCGCCAGGTTGTATTCGTTGGTGCCCCGCGCGTCGCAGTGCCCTTCCACGGACACGCGCGCCGAGGTCCAGCGCTTCAGATAGTCGGCCGCGCGCTGCAGCGGCGCCTTGGCATCGTCCCGGATCTCCGACTTGTCGTAGTCGAAGAACACGTCGGCCAGCGGCTTCTCGTTGTTCAACTCACCGAGCGACTTCCGGCTCCAGATCTCGTCCTCGGTCAGCGGCTTCGGTGCCGGCGGGGGCGGGGGTGGTGGCGGCGGCGGTGGCGGCGGTGGCGGTGGCGGCGGTGGAGCAGCCGCGGGCGGTGGCGGTGGTGGCGGCGGCGCTGGCGGCGGCACCTTCTTGGCGCAAGCCTCCAGACCGATCACCAGCACGACGGCGAGAGCAGCGAGAGTGAGTGAGCGGCGCGTCATGGCGGTGAGCTTAAGCGGCGGGATCGCACAGTGTCAATGCACCCGTCGACAAACTCAGGGCCAGCCCGTCGACAGGCGCGCGGCGTTACAGCCTCGACATGACCCGGCCACCGCGCTCAGCGAGCCGGCGTGAACTCGATCCGCGTGACCTTGAGACCGAGACGCCGCTGGTCCGGCGAGCCTGTCCGCTCGGCCGGCGTGAAGGTGCGCGAGGTCGTCAGCGTGAGGCGGCCCCCGGCGGCCGCCAGCGCCGCGGCAGGGACGCGCGCCTCGAGCACGACGTCGCTGACGGGCCTCGCCGCGGCCAGCACCTGTCTCCCGGCGAGCAGCGTCAGCTCGGGCGCGCCGTCGAAGGTGCGGAGGGGCGACTCGATCGCGATCCGCACCTGGAGGTCCCCGACGACGCCCCGGACCGCGATCGTCGCCCGCCCGCTCGACCAGCGGAAGCGCGAGGCGGTGGCCACCTCGATCTCGTCGTCGTGCCAGCCCTCGTCGAGCCCCCACACAATTGTCGAGTCCTCGGCGGCCTGAAACTGCGTGAGGGCGATCGGCACGGGCACGCCGCCTGGGGGCGGTACGGCCGAAACAGTCACCGTCGCGTAGGGACCCTCTCCGACCAGCGCCCCCGGCGGCACCTCGACAAAGCGCAGAAACGTCCCCGTGTCACCGAGCGTCCAGGTGTCGACCGTCCGCCCATCAATCGCCAGCGTGAGCGGCGGCGCGCCGGCCGGCGACGCGAGGGCACGCCCGCCAACCATCAGCCGGAGGCCGCCGGGCACCCGCCGGACCCATGCGCGCACCGGCTGCGCGTGGGGGCCCGCACCGCTCACCGCCGTCACACCGCCGGTCTCCGGCGAGAGCGCCCAGCCATCGCCGACGACCCAGGCCGGCGGCCGGAGCCGGTACCACAGCGCGGCCGTGGGCCGCACGCCGCCCATCTCCGGAAACGCCGCGACCGGCCAGGGAAAGCGCGAGACGTCCGTCCGGGCGCCCGGGTCGATCGAATCCAGGTCGAAGCGGCGCGGATCGGCCAGGAACCAGACCGGCTCCTGCCCGCCGCCCGCCCAGTAGTCCGCCAGCGCCAGCCAGTTCCCGGACATGCGCGGGGGCAGCAGATCGCCGCCCGGCACATCAGCGGCCTGCACCGACCGCGTCAGCGTGTTGTGCGTCGCGATGAAGGCCGGCGGCGCGGCCGAGGCGACCATCCCCATCGCCGCCACGGCCTGCATGGCGCCGTTCGGGTGGGCCGCATAGGCTGCCGTATGCGGCAGCGCGAGGGTCGCGGCCCAGAGGGTGACGGCGGCCAGCGCCAGCGGGGCCGCCCGCCGGAGCCACGCCGCGCCGTCCACGGCCAGCAGCGCGACCAGCGGCACCGCCGGCAGCCCATACCGGACCATCGTGGTTTCCTGCAGCAGGACGTGAAAGACCAGATACGGCACGAACGCCACGGCCAGCCACGCGAGCTGTCGCGGGGAACGCCGCAGCAGGCGCACGGCTCCGGCCAGCGCCAGCAACAGCACGAGCTGGACGGC
>JBIKWH010000007.1:0-16082 GCA_044356435.1 Vicinamibacterales bacterium | reverse complement strand
ACGGCGAGACGGCTGAACGCCGCGGTGCCGGGCGCCCGGATGTCGACCCCCCAGGGCAGCACGAACGTGCGATAAAGCGCGAACGTGACCGCCTTCGCCGTCGGGTTCGCGTACACCATGTCCACCCAGGCGAAGTCCTCGCCCGCCTGCGCGCCGAGCGCCGTCAGATACGCGCCCCAGCCGCCCGACGCCACCACCATCGGCACCGCCCAGAGCAGACAGGCCAGCGCACCGGCCCCAATGCCGGCGCCCCAGCGCCTCGCCCGTACACCGCGCGGCTGCACGGCCAGCACCGCGAGCAGCAGCGGACCCGTGAGCCAGAGCGTCTGCGTGCGGAGGCCGATGGCGAAACCGGCAAGCACAGCACCGAGCAGGATCGGACGCACGCCACGGTCGGCGCCATCCGGTCCGGGAACGGCCGCCAGGATGCACGCCTGCGCCAGCAGGGCGAGGCCGAGGCCTGGCATGTCGCTGAGCGGCCGCGAGCCTGAGAGCCAGAACAAGGCGTTTGCCGCCAGCAGCAGGACGGTCCAGATCACGCCGTCAGCGGTGGCGCCGGAGATGCGCGCCAGCTCCTGCCGCACGCGGGCCACAGCCACGAGCGCGACGGCCGCACCGAGCGCCGACCAGAGGGCCAGCGCCTGCGCCTCGATCACCGTGCGGGAGGTCGCCGGCGCAAGCATGCGGCCCAGCGCCAGCGAGAGGCGCCCGAGCGCGATGTAGACGGGATAACCGGGCGGATGCGGTTGATGCCGCCCGGGGTCGAACTCGCGCAGGCCCAGCGCGAAGTTGATGGAGTCGATGTCTTCGAGATTCGGCGCGAGCTGGAACAGGTGCGCCACGCCGCAGAGCCCGGCCAGCAGCCAGACCCACCGGGTTTCACTGATGCGCTGCGCCGGACTGATGCGGCCCATCTGCAAGCGGAGCGCGTGCAGCACGGTCGGCTAGACGGGACGGAGAACCACGCCTTCGTTCAGGCTGCCTGTCCGGTATCCCTTCGGATCGATCGTGACGGCGGCATAGCCGGCGTGCCGCACGGCGTTGGCGATCCGGCCCGCCATGCCGGGCTCGAGCGCCCGGTCCAGCTCAGGCCGTCCGATCTCGACGCGGGCCCCGGTCTCCTCGTGCCGGACGCGCACGACGGCGAAGCCGAGCGCGCGCAGGGCCGTCTCGGCCGTCTCGATCATCTGGAGCTTCGCGGGCGTCACTTCCGAGTGATACGGAATGCGCGACGACAGACAGGCGGACGCCGGCTCGTCCCACGTCGGGAGCCCCGCGGCCCGGGAGAGCTCCCGGATCTCGGCCTTCGTGAGGTCAGCCTCGTCGAGCGGGCTGATGACGCCGAACTCGCGCGCCGCCTGGCGGCCCGGTCGGTAGTCGCCGCGATCGTCGGCGTTGTTGCCGTCCGCGATCACGGCCATGCCACGCTCCCGTGCCACGGCCGTCAGCGTCGCGAACAGCTCATCCTTGCAGTAGTAGCAGCGGTTGACGGGGTTGGCGCGATACTCCGGCCGCGCCATCTCGTCCGTGCGGACGAACTCGTGGCGCAGGCCGGCCGCCTGCGCGACACGGAGCGCAAGCTGCCGGTGATGTTCGGGGTAGCTGGGGCTTTCGGCCGTCACGCACAACGCGCGCGGACCGAGGGCCCGGGTCGCGGCCCACGCCAGAAACGCGCTGTCGGCGCCACCGCTGTAGGCCACCAGCAGGGAGTCCAGGCTCCCGAGGCGGGCATCGAGACGCCGCGCCTTCTCGTCGAGCCCGGCGTTACTCGTCGTCGGTCTCGTCGTCGATGATCTCTTCGTCGAGGTCGTCGCCATCGCCGTCCTCGTCTTCTTCTTCCTCGTCGTCATCATCGTCGTCGAGGTCGTCATCGTCATCGGCGAAGTCGAGATCCTCACCGTTGAGCACGAGCAGCCTGCCGCACTCCGGGCAACTCAAGGTATCCCCTTCCTCGTATTCATCAAGATCGATGTCGTCGAACTCGCAGTCGGGACAGGTGGCCATGACGGGGCTCCAGAATCGTTAGACAGCGATCTTATACCGCCGACAGCGCCGCGTTCAGCGCCTGATAGTCGGGCTCGTTGCGCGCGTCCTCGAGCACCTCGCGGTGGCGAACGATTCCGTCGGCGCCGATGACAAAGACGGCGCGCTTCGCGATGCCCTTCAGCCCGATCATGTCCGGATTGAAGACACCGTAGGCCTGGATCACGTCCTTGTTGAAATCGCTGAGCAGCGGGAAGGTCAGCTGCTGCTGTACGGCGAACGCCTTCAGCGCGAAGAAGGTGTCGACGCTGATGCCGAACACCTGCGCCTTCGACAGATGGGAAAGGGAGCCGAGCAGGCCGTCCCGGAACGTGCAGAGTTCCTTCTCGCACACGCTGCTGAACGCTGCCGGGAAGAAGGCGAGCACCACCGGCCCCTTCGCCAGCGCCGCGCTCAGCGTGATCGGCTGGTGATCCTGGTTGGTCAGAGTGAAATCCGGAGCCTTCGAGCCGACGTCCGCTGCCATGCAAACCTCCTCGGAGCCGCACCACGCACCCACCATGGGCACCGGTGCTCCCGACCAGCGATTAGACCACAGCGTCTTAATTTGCCGGTGACAGGAGGGGCAACTAGAATGTGGAGTTGCGCTGAACCAAATCCTTCATTCCGCAGGAGTTATCCGTGATCGAGGTACAGCACCTGAGCAAGCGGTATGGCCCGGTGACCGCCGTCAATGACGTCAGCTTCCGGGTGGAGAAGGGCGAGATTCTTGGTTTTCTGGGTCCCAACGGCGCCGGCAAGACCAGCACGATGCGCGTGCTGACCGGGTACATGCCGCCGACCTCAGGCACGGCGATCGTCGCCGGCTACGACGTGCTGGAGCAGCCGATCGAAGCGAAGCGCCGCACAGGCTACCTGCCTGAAACGCCGCCGCTCTATCCGGACATGCGCGTCCGCGACTATCTGACGTTCGTCGCGAAGATCAAGGGCGTGCCGCGCAACCAGGTCCGCTCGCGCGTCGATGTGACGATGGAGAAGGCGCGGGTCGCCGACATGGCCTCGCGCCAGTGCGGCCGGCTCTCGAAGGGTTACCGGCAGCGCGTCGGACTCGCGCAGGCGCTGCTGCACGATCCGGACGTCCTCATCCTCGACGAACCGACGGCCGGTCTCGACCCGAAGCAGATCATCGAGACGCGGCAGCTCATCAAGGACCTCGCCGGCTCGCACACGATCGTGCTGAGCACGCACATCCTTCCGGAAGTCAGCCAGACCTGCCAGCGCGTCGTCATCATCAACAAAGGCCGCGTCGTCGCGGTCGACACGCCGGACAACCTCACCTCGAAGCTGCGGGGATCCGAGGCGATGTATCTGCAGGTGGACAGCCAGGGCGCGGATGCGGCGGCGATCATTCAGCAGGTGGCCGGCGTCACGAGCGTCCGCCCCGCCGACGCGCAGGGTGGTCTTGAAGTGGCGAGCGAGGCCGGGCGCGACGTCCGGCGCGACCTCGCCTCGGCGGTGGTCTCGCGCGGCTGGGGCCTGCTCGAACTGAGGCCCATGCGCATGAGCCTCGAAGAGGTCTTCCTGCAGCTCACGACGGACGATACGACGGCGAACACAGCCGCCGGGGAGGACCGCCATGCGTAACGTGCTGGCCATCGCGCACAAGGAAATCAAGGCGTATTTCGACGCGCCAATCGCCTACATCTTCATCGGCTTCTTCGCGCTGCTCTTCGGGTACTTCTTCGTCGCGCTGCTCTCGGCCTTCACCGCCCAGAGCATGCAGGCGATGATGCAGGGCGGCGGGTCGATGAACGTCAACCAGCAGCTCATCTCGCCGCTCTTCCTCAACACGAGCGTGATCATCCTGTTCGTGCTGCCGACGATCACGATGCGCACCTACGCGGAGGAGAAGCGCAGCGGCACCATCGAGCTGCTGCTGACCTCCCCGCTCACCGACGTCGAGATCATCCTCGGGAAGTTCATCGGCGCGATGACGCTCTACGCGTCACTGCTCGCGGTCACGCTCGTCCACATCGGCACGCTGTTCATCTTCGGGAAGCCGGAAATCTGGCCGGTGGTCACCGGGTACCTCGGCATGCTGCTGATGGGCGGCTGCTTCGTGTCGGTCGGTCTGCTCATCTCGAGCCTGACGAAGAACCAGATCGTGGCGGCGATGGTGACCTTCGCCGTGTTCCTGCTGCTCTGGGTCATCGACTGGATCAGCCAGTTCGTCGGCCCGACGGCGCAGAACGTCCTGATGTATGTCTCGATCACGCAGCACCTGGACGACTTCGTCCGCGGGGTGCTCGACACCAAACACCTCGTGTATTACGCGAGCTTTATCGGCTTCGGCCTGTTCCTGACCGCGCGGGCCGTGGACACCGAACGGTGGCAGGGGTAACGGCGATGAAGCGCATGGCAAACATCATCGGCTGGATCGGAACCGTTCTCGTCTTCGCGGCGGTCATCGTCCGCTTCGCGAAGCCGGACTGGGATCAGTACGCCATCTACGGCGCGTGGGCCGGGCTCGGCTGCCTCGTGCTCTACGTGCTCGGGCAGTGGCGCGACATCCTGGACTACTTCCAGCGGCGGCAGGCACGCTACGGCGCGCTGGCCAGCCTCAGCGTCCTGATCGTGCTGGGCCTGCTGGTGGCCGTGAACTACCTCTCGTCGCGGCAGAACAAGCGGTGGGACCTCACCGAGAATCAGCTCTACAGCCTGTCGGACCAGACGGTGAAGCTGCTGAAGGGCCTCGAAGGTCCGCTGAAGTTCGTCGTGTTCGATCGCGGCGACAACCTCGATCGCTACAAGCCGGTCCTGACCGAGTACAGCTATCACTCGGCGAACGTCTCCACGGAGTACGTGGACGCCGACAAGAAGCCCGTACAGGCCAAGCAGTACAACGTCGAGACCTACGGCACCATCGTCCTCGAGTACAAGGGCCGCTCGGAGCGCGCGACGTCGGCCTCCGAACAGGAACTGGGTAACGCCCTCGTCAAGGTGATCACGGGCGAGAAGAAGAAGGTCTACTTCGTCCAGGGCCACGGCGAGAAGGACTTCGCGAGCAGCGCGCGGACGGGCTACAGCACGGTGGCCGACGCCCTCGGCAAGGACAACTACACCGTCGAACCCCTCGTGCTGCCGCAGGGGCAGGAGGTGCCGGCCGACGCCTCGGTCGTCGTCATCGCGGGCCCGACGGCCGACTATCTCGAGCAGGAAGTCGAGATGCTGAGCCGCTACCTCAACCGTGGCGGTCACCTGCTGGCGATGCTGGACCCGCCCGACAAGGCCGACGCGGCGATGCCGCTGCTCGAACGCCTCCTCGTCTCCTGGTCGCTGCTGCCCGGCCAGGATGTGGTCGTCGACATCAGCGGCATGGGCCGGATGTTCGGTACGGACGATGCGTCGATGCCGGTCGCAGCCAGCTATCCCCCGCATCCGATCACGGAGCAGTTCCGGATGCTGACAGCCTTCCCGATGGCACGGTCGGTCACGCCGGGTCCGGCGACAGGCGGCCGCACGGCGCGGGCGATCATCGAAACGAGCCCGCGGAGCTGGGCCGAGACGGACGTGAAGGAACTGCTGGCGTCCGGCAAGGTCGCCATGGAAGCCGACAAGGGCGACAAGCCCGGGCCGATCGCGATCGGCGCCGCCGTGGCCGCCGTGGCGCCGGATGCGGAAAAGGCTGACGCCGCCAAGCCGGAGGCGGACCCCTCGAAGAAGGACGACGAGCCGAAGAAGCCGGAAACGCGCCTGGCCGTCATCGGCGACTCGGACTTCGCGGCCAACGCCTACCTCGGTATCCAGGGCAACAAGGATCTCTTCGTCAACGCCGTGAACTGGCTGGCGCAGCAGGAGAACCTGATCTCGATCCGCCCGAAGGACGCGAGCGACCGCCGCGTGACACTGACCGCGGGTCAGCAGTCGGGCATCTTCTGGCTCTCGCTCCTGCTCCTGCCGGCGCTCGCACTGGGTGCGGGTGTCATGACCTGGGCGCGGAGGAAGTAGCGTGCGGGGTCTCCGTTCAACCGCCCTGCTCGGCGTCGCCCTGGTGGCCCTGGCCGCCTACATCTTCCTCGTCGAGAACAAGAAGCCGGCAGACGGCCCCACGAAGTCGAAAGCGTGGACCGTCGACGCGGCGACCATCATCGACGTCACGATCCGATCGGCGGCCGGCGACACGACGCGGCTGCAGAAGGGCGCCGATACGGGCCGCTGGTCCGTGGTCGAACCCGTCCGCGCGAACGTCGACGAGGCGGTCGTGACCTCGATCGTCAGCGGCCTCGCCGCGCTCGAGATCGAGCGCGTGCTCGACGAGAACCCGGCGGGCCTGAAGGATTACGGCCTGGAGCCGGCCCGCATCGCGGTGAGTTTCAAGACCGGCACCGACGCCACCGAGCGGCGTCTGCTGCTCGGCGAGAAGACGCCCGGCAGCGCCGAGCTCTACGCGCAGACCGATCGCTCGAAGGCTGTCGTGCTCGTGGCCAGCTTTCTCGAGAATTCGTTCAACAAGGGCACGTTCGAGCTCAGGGACAAGAACATCCTGACATTCGATCGGACCAGGGCGGACGGGCTGGAGATCGTTCACGGCACGACCACGCTCAGCTTCTCGAAGAGCGGCGACGTGGACTGGTCCATGTCGAAGCCCTTCGCGGCGCGCGGCGAGTTCGCCGCCATCGACGGAGCGATCAGCGCCTTGTCGACGACGCAGGTACAGCAGTTCATCGACGAGGGCGACGTGCACGACCTGAAGAAGTACGGCCTCGACAAGCCGGTGCTGACCGCCACCGTCACCAGCGAGGGCAAGACGGGCACGCTCGTCATCGGCGGCCGCGTGGACGGCACGCGCTACGCGAAGAGCTCGACAGGCACGGGCATCATCACCGTCGGCGAGAACCTGCTCACCGACCTCACGAAGGGTGGCGACGACTTCCGTCGCAAGGACCTCTTCGACTTCCGCGCGTTCACGGGCACGCGGATCGAGCTCGTCCGCGGGGCCGACACGCTGACCCTCGAGAAGGTCACGGGCAAGGACGCGGCGACACCGGACCAGTGGAAGGCCGGTACGGGCAAGACGACCGAGGCGATCCAGGCCGAGGAGTCGCTGCTCAAGGTGACGGGCCTGCGCGCCGACCGTTTCGTGCCGGCGGTGCCGGCGGGGCTGGGGGCGCCCGCGGCCGTCCTCACGGTCACCTTCGGCGACGACAACCGGAAGGAAGTCGTCCGCGTGTTCGTGAAGGACGCCGGCGTCTATGCGACCCGGGAGGGCGAGCCCGGCGCCGCCGTCGTCACGCGCACGGCGTGGGACGAGGCACTGAAGGCGCTCGACGGCCTGAAGTAGCGCACCGCGTCAGCGGCGGCCCGTCAGCGACGCAGGCCGGCAAGCCGCGTCGCGATGGCGTCGATGGTGGCGGTGACGCCCGCCGCCGGCCCTTCGAAGTTGTTCGCGATGATCGCGAAGGCCAGCGGTTCGCCGTCCGCTGTCGTGACATAGCCGGCGAGGCTCCTGACGTGCGTCATGGTGCCGGTCTTCGCGCGCACGTTCCCGGCGGCCACCGTGCCCTTCATCCGCTCGGCCAGCGTGCCGTCCACACCCGCCACCGGGAGCGCCCCTACCAGTGGGGAGGCCCCGCCGTCCCAGGCCGCCGCGAGGATTCCGGTCAGCGCGTCCGCCGTCGACAGGTTGAAGCGGGAGAGGCCCGAGCCGTCCGCGATGCGGACGGCGTCCTCGCCGACGCCCCACTCGCGCAGACGGCCACGAATCGCCGCACCCGCGGCAGCCATCTCCCGCGCGCTATCGGGACCGGCCGCGAGACGGACGATGGCCTCGCCGTACACGTTGACGCTGCGCTTGAGCATCGGCCGCACGAGCTCGCGGAGCGGCCGGGACGACAGGCTCACGAGACGCTCACCCGTCGGCACCGTCTCGAGTCCGTCGGCGTCGAGCGCGCTGCCGTCCACGGCGATGCCCGCAGCGATCAGGCGCGCGCGGACGAGCCGGGCGACCCAGGCCGTCGGATTCCCCACGGACACGATCAGCGTGACCGGCGCGGCGTCCACGGCGATCGAACCGGCCAGGGTCAGCGCCGCCTCGCCAGGCCTGCGCTCCACCCAGAGCGTCCTCGGCGTACCCGGTGCACCCGTCAGGCCGCCATTGGCGATGGCCATCTCGAGGTCATCCGCGAGAGGTTCGATGCGTGGGATCGCCCCGGCTGTCGGGCCCGGCCCCACGACGATGCGCGCCACGTTCTCCGTGGCGTTCAGCGCGCCGGTCAGTGCTCCCGTGGCCGTGCCCAGGTCATCCCATGACCATGCGAGGCCAGGCCGGGGCTCCTCCACCCCGCTGTCGTCGGCAATCACGCGTCCCTCGATCCGCGTCACGCCGCGCTGCCGCAGCGCGTCCACGAGCGCCGCGACGATGTCCGGCCCGCCCTCGCCGAGCGTGGAAGGGTCGCCCGTGCCTCTGAGCACGAGGTCGCCACGGAGGACGCCAGCCTCGATGGCGCCCGCCGCCTCCACGGTGGTCGTGAACGCGAAGTCCCACCCCACGGCGGCCACCGCGGCTGTGGCCGTGGCAATCTTCAGCGCTGAGGCCGGCACAAGCAGCGTTCCGGCATTGCGGACATAGAGACGTTCGCCGGTACGAAGCGACCGCACGGAAATGCCCCAGGTGGCGCGCTGATGCCCGGGCCGGTCGATCAGGGCGTCAAGGTCGGTGGCCAGCACGGCCAACGGGGTCGGCGCCGACGGAGACAGGGGCGCCGGCCGTGAGCCAGCCGTGCCAGGCGTCTGGCCCGGCTTCGCCTTCGCGCAGGCACCCAGCAGCAGAACCGCCAGCGCAGAGGCCAGGAAACGGGACGGGAGCGCGAGCTGCCTCATGCCGGGCGCGCGGGCAGCTCGAAGTAGAAGACAGCGCCGCCGCCCACCCCGCGACGGTAGCCCATCGTGCCGCCCAGCGAATCGATGATGCCGTAGCTGACCGAGAGGCCCAGGCCCGTGCCCTCGCCGACGGCCTTCGTCGTGAAGAACGGCTGGAAGAGCTTGGACTCATCCTCCGGGGCGACGCCGGGCCCGTTGTCTTCCACCTCGAGCCGCACGATGGGGCCGTAGTCCCACGTCCGGATGGTGATCCGGCCAGGCAGGTGCCCGGCGCTCAGGATGACCTGCTCGGCGTTGACGACGAAGTTCAGGAGCACCTGTTGCAGCTCGGTGAAGACCGCCATCACCTGCCGCACCGACCGGCTCTCGACCTCGAGCGTGATCTGCTCGGTGGCGAGCCTCCGCTGGCGCAGCTCGGAGACGGAGGTGATCACGTCGTCAAGCGCGACGGGAACCGCCTCGCCCGGCTGCTGACGCGCGAACTTGGCGAGATTCCTGATGATGTTGCAGGCCCGCAGACTCTCCCGCTGGATGACTTCGAGGTCGCGCCGGACCTGCGTGGGCAGGCCGCGTTCCTGCTGGAGCAACTCCGAAAAGCCGAGGATCGACTGAAGCGGGTTGTTGATCTCGTGTGCGACGCCGGAGACGAGCAGGCCGACGGCCGCCAGACGCTCCTGCCGGATCACCTGACCCTGCAGCGTCTGCAATTCCTCACGCACGGCGCGCTCCTCGCGCATCTGCGTGTCGAGGGCGTGTCGGGCATCCTGCAGGCGGCCCACCATGTCGCCCAGCGAGTTCTGCAGGTCGTTCAGGAACGGCGCCGGCATGGGCTCGTGGCGCATCGGGCCGAGGTCGCCGGTCGAGACGCGCTCGACAGCCTCGCGCAGGTGGCTGACCGCGCTCAGCATCCGGCGGAAGAACAGCAGGAACGCCAGGGCCCACAGCAGGCCGAACGTGCCGGCGATGGACAGTATCCGTAGCATCCGCTCGCCCGGCTCTGGCGGCGGGAGGTACCAGACGACGAAGTACACGGCCGGTACGGAAACCAGCGGCAGGGCGAGCATCGCCGCCGTAGGCCAACCGTATGGCCAGGACCACCACGGGGTGGCCGGACGGGCCTGAGCCGGGGATTCCATCTCCCCGGTTATATCGGGTCGAGACTAGGCGTGCATGAGTGGATCGGGGAACCCGGCCTGGGCGAAGCCGGCGGCGCGGAGCGCGCAACTGTCGCAGCGGCCGCAGGGGAGGCCGTCCGGCGCCGGGCTATAGCAACTGTGCGTCAGGCCGTAGTCCAGCCCCAGTCGCACGCCTTCCTGGATGATCCGGGCCTTCGTCCAGTGCTGGAGCGGCGCGTGCACGGTGAAGGGGCGGCCCTCGACGCCGGCCTTCGTCGCCAGCCGCGCCATCGCCTCGAACGCGGCCACGTACTCCGGGCGACAGTCGGGGTAGCCGGAGTAATCCAGGGCGTTCACGCCAATCACCAGGTCCGAAGCCCCGAGCGTCTCCGCCCAGGCCAGCGCCAGCGAGAGCATGACGGTGTTGCGCGCGGGGACGTAGGTGGAGGGAATCTCGTCCGGAATGATCGGCCGGTCCACCGGAACGGGGTCGTCGGAGGTCAAGGAGGACCCGCCGAAACGGCGCAGATCGACCTCGAGCTCCACATGGTGGGCGACGCCCAGGCTGGCAGCCACGGCGCGGGCCGCCTCGATCTCCCGTGCATGCCGCTGGCCGTACAGCACGGAGAGGGCGTGCAGTTCGTAGCCGCGCTCTCGCATCAGCGCGCCGGCCGTGTAGGAATCCAGCCCGCCGCTGAGCAGCAGGACCGCCCGGGGACGTGCCGTTGCCGTCCCGGGCATCAGACGCCCCGCGTCTCGGGGGACCAGATCAGCTTGTGCACCTGCAACTGCACGCGCGCGGGCAGCCGGTCGGCCAGGACCCAGGCTGCCAATTCCGCAGCCGGCAGGACACCGTGCACGGGGGAGAAGTGAATCGCCGCGGCGCGCGCCGCCAGGTCGTGCCGCGCCACCACGTCCCGCGCGAACTCGTAGTCGGCCCTGTCCTGCACGACGAACTTCACCTCGTCATGCGGCCGCAGCCGGGCCAGGTTCTCCGGGTCGTTCCGGTGCGACTCGCCGCTCGCCGGGCACTTCACGTCGAGGATCGTCACGACGCCGGCCGGCACCCGGGCCGTGCTGCGGTGGCCGCCGGTCTCAAGCAGCACGCGGTGTCCGCTCGCGAGAAGCGTTTCCATCAGCGGATACACCTCCTCCTGGAGCAGCGGCTCACCCCCTGTGACCTCGACGAGCGGGCAGCCGATGGCCGCCACCTCACCCGCCACGTCCTCGACGGTGCGTTTGCGCCCCTCGTGAAACGCATACGGCGTGTCGCACCAGGTGCACCGCAGGTCGCACGCCGTGAGGCGCACGAAGACGCACGGCTGTCCGGCGAACGAGGACTCGCCCTGGATCGAATGGAAGATCTCGTTGATGGTCAGCATGGCGGTGCGGAAGGCGCCTGGCGCTTCCGCGGGCCCGGCTTCAATTGTAAGCTGCGGCCCTGATGTCCGCCGTGCGTGTCGGCACCTCCGGCTGGAGTTACCCGTCCGGACCGGGAACGTGGAACGGCTTCTTCTACCCGAAGACCCGGTCGCGCCGCGCCGGCACGGCGGACTTCGACGAGCTGCGCTTCTACGCCGAACACTTCGACACGGTCGAAGTGAACAGCACGTTCTACGGTCAGCCACGCGCGGAGGTCACGCGGGGATGGGCCGACCGCACACCGCCCGGCTTCGAGTTCTCCGTGAAGCTGTACCAGAAGTTCACGCACCCCCGGATGTTCCGCGAGGCCGCTCTGACGCGGGCTCCCGGATCGGAGGGCGCCCTGCTCGACCTCCTCGCCCAGGTCACCGAGGCCGACATCGACGAGTTCCGGCGCGGCGTGGCCCCGCTGGCCGAGGCCGGCAAGCTCGGTATGGTGCTCGCGCAGTTTCCGCCATCCTTCAAGGCGACGCCCGCCTCGACGGCCTATCTCGACCGGCTCCTGCGCACGTTCGCCGACTACGCCATCGCCGTCGAACTGCGGCACCGGAGCTGGAGCGACGACTTCGGCGGCACGCTCGCCCTCCTCAACCCCCATCGCGCTGCGCTCGTGCAAATCGACGAGCCACAGTTCACGCTCTCCATCGCGCAGAACCGGCTCCCGAACGTCGCCGGTGCGTATTACATGCGACTCCACGGCCGGAACGCCGCGCAGTGGTGGCACCACGACCATCGGGACGACCGCTACAACTACCTCTACTCTGCCGGTGAACTGCAGGCGTTCTCGGACGCGGCGGGTGCCGCGGCCTCGATCGTGAAGAAGGCGTATCTCTACACGAACAACCACTTCTCGTCGAAGGCCGTGGTCAACGCCGTGATGCTCAAGTCGCAGCTCGGCCAGCCTGTCGACGGTACGTATCCGCCCGAGCTGGTGGACGCCTACCCCGAGATCGCGAGCCTCGTCCGGACAACCGCCGCTGAGCCGGCGTTCCACCTGGTCCCGCGGGAGAGCCGTTGACGCGCGACACGGCATCGCGCGCCGCCGCGCTCGCGGTGAAGGTCGTTGCCGGCGCGGTAGCGCTCGGGATTCTCGGGCTCGCCGGGGCGGAGTCCTTCCTCCGCCTGCGCACCGCCCGTGAGCGGGCGCGGTTACGCCAGGACGCCCCGCTCCGGGCCCGCATCGAAGACGGGTGCCGGGAGGCTGGCACCGCCCGTCTGCATCCGCACTACCTGTTCTTCCTGCCCTTCACGGCAAGCGGGCGATCGGCGATCTCCACCGATATCTGCGGCATCACGGCCGAGGGCTTCCGCAAGCCCGGGCCGGACCAGCGCGGTCCGCGCGCGCTCGCATTTCTGGTCGGCGGCTCGGTGGCGTTCAGCGACATGGCGTCGTCGGACCAGACGACGATCACGAGCGCGCTGAACCGGCTGCAGGACACCTACTTCTTCGTTACGGCAGGCGTGTCCGGCTGGAACTCGAGCCAGGAGTTGAGCCGAGTGGCCTTCCAGCTCGTCGACTACAAGCCCGCGCTCGTCGTCGCGCTCGATGGCGCCAACGACGCCGCCCTCACGGCCCGATTCGCCCATCGTGGCGCCGACTGGACGGGCGTGCCGGGAGACTTCGACCGGTTGCAGCAACTGGCCGACCGGCGGACACCGCTGGCGGTGCTGACCGACCTGCGGGATGCGCTGCTCCCGGCGCTGGCCGTCCGGTGGCGGATGCAGGATGAGGAGGCGGAGGTTGCTGCCCACGGGTCCGTGACCATCGCGGACATGCAGCGCGGTGCCGCGCGTTACGTCGCGAACCTGACGCGCATGCGCGACCTGGTTGCGGCGTCAGGCGGCCGCTTCGTCGCCGTGTTCCAGCCCATGGCGCAACTGCACCGGACGCTCGACGTGCCGTTTGTCGGTGTCAGGCAACTCGACGCCTTTCACGGCGCGGCCGTCAGCGGTGTGCCTGCCGGTCTGGCGTTTCACGATTTCGCGCGTCTGTTCGACGGCCTGCTCCCTGTCGTGCACGTGAACGAGGGAGAGCTCACGCCGGATACGGTGTTCGTGGACGACGTGCACCTGCACGATCGCGGAAACGCGCTGCTGGCCGAGGCGCTGTGGAGAGCGATTCAGGAAGGCGGGGCAAGTGCCCCGCCTCCTGAACAACGATAGAAGACTACTTCGCGGCCGCGGGTGCCGCGGGCTTCGGGGCCGCCGCAGCGGCTGGCTTCGGCGCGGCCGCAGGCGCCGTGCCCTTCACCGAGACCTTCACGACCTTGTCGCCCTGCTGCGTCAGCTCGACGATGTCCATGCCCGAGATGATCTGGCCGAACACGGTGTAACCGGCATCCAGGTTCGGCGTCGGCTTGAGCGTGATGTAGAACTGGCTGTCGGCCTTGGCCGGGTCGCCCGCATGAGCCATCGCGACCGTGCCCTTCAGGGCGTGTGTGTGCTTCTTGCTGATCTCGGCGACGCCGATGGGCTTGCCGCTGCCGCCCGAGCCCCACATCATCTTCTTCGCGGGGTCCTTGGTCTGTGGGTCGCCGAACTGCACGACGAAGTTCGGCGCGACGCGGTGGATGATCTGGCCGTTGTAGAAGCCGGCCCGCGCCAGGCGCGTGATCTGCGCAACCGTCTTCGGCGCGGTGTCGGGGAACGTTTCGAATTCGAACACGCCGCGCGACGTCTGCACGACGACGACCGGACCCGCCGGAACCGCGGGCGCCGCAGCGGCAGCCGGAGCGGCGGGTGCCGCGGGTGCCGGAGCCGGCGGAGTCTGCGCCAACGCCTGGCCGGCTACGAACGCAACGGCAAGCGCTGCACCAAGAATGCCCTTCATCTGTTTCCTCCTGCGGCGGTCGTTCTGTAACCAGCCGCGCGTGTAGTGACTCCGAATTTTGGACAATCGCCGGAGATGACGCAATCCCCGCATCGCGGGTAGACGGGCCGGCAGACGTTCTGCCCCCACGTTACTAGATAGAGGTTGATCGACGCCCACCAGCGGCGGTCCGTGGCGGCATAGAGGGCCTGCTCCGTCTCCTCGGGGTCCTTCGTCACGACCCAGCCGAGCCGGTTCGCGATCCGGTGCACGTGCGTGTCCACGCAGATGTTGTCGCGGCTCTGGAACGCGAGGATCAGCACCAGGTTGGCCGTCTTCCGTCCGACGCCCGGCAGGCTGGTCAGCTCCTCCATCGTGCCAGGCACGACGCCGCCGAACTCGTCGACAAGCATCTCGCAGCACGCTTTCACATGCCGCGCCTTGTTCCGGTAGAAGCTCACCGGGTAGATCAGCTTCTCGATCTCCGCCACCGTGAGACGGGCCATCGCGCGGGGCGTGCGCGCCTTCCTGAAGAGCCGCGTCGAGGCCGCCAGAGTGGTGGCGTCCTGCGTCCGCGCCGACAGCGCCGTCGCGATCAGGACCTGGAAGGGATCCTCGGCCTGCGACTCGGAGATCTTCTCGACGGCCGGCATCTCGAGACCGGTGATCGCCTTTGCGAGCCCGCGCATCACGCGGCCCACGACCGCCGTGTCGGGTCGAGCTGCAGCGGGGCGAGCTACGGCGCGGCGCGCCCGCGTGGATGCCGGCTTCTTCGCCATGCGGCTCTAGGCGACCGGAGTGAGCGGCGGCTGGCCGGCCAGCACGGCGAGCGCATTTCTGGCGGCGAGGTCGGCCATCGCCGTGCGCGTCTCCACGGTGCCGCTGCCGAGATGGGGCGTGAGCACGACGTTGTCGCAGGCGAGCAGACCGGCGTGCACGCGCGGCTCATCCTCGAACACGTCCAGCCCCGCACCCGCGATCAGGCGCTCCCGCAGGGCCCACGCCAGGGCGGCCTCGTCGACCACCGGGCCTCTCGACGTGTTCACGAGATACGCGCTCCGCTTCATCCGCGCGAGCTGCGGCTGGCCGATCAGGTGTGTCGTCGCGGGGCCGAGCGGCACGTGGATGGAGACGATGTCCGATGTGGCCAGGAGTTCGTCGAGCCCGAGCTGCCGGACGCCCGGGTCGGTGATCGTTGAGCGCGCCGAACCGGCGATCTGCATCCCGAACGCGCGGGCCCGTTCCGCCACGGCGCGTCCGATGCGTCCCCAGCCGACGATGCCGAGCTGCTTGCCGGCGAGACCCGAGCCGAGCATGAAGTCCATGGACCAGCGCGTCCACCCACCGGCACGGATCAGGCGATCGCCTTCGGCCACGCGGCGGGTCACCGCGAGGATCAGCGCGAACGCCATGTCGGCGGTCGCATCCGTCAGCACGTCCGGCGTGTTCGTCACCGCGATGCCGCGCGTCGCCGCGGCCGCCACATCGACGTTGTTGTAGCCGACCGCGACATTGGCGATGACCTGTAGATCGCGTCCCGCCTCGATGACGGCTGCGTCCACCTTGTCCGTGATCAGGCTGATGAGTGCCTGCTTGCCGGCCACGCGCGCGACGAGCTCCGCGTGCGGCATCGGGTCGTCACCGCGGAACGCATCCACGTCGCACGCCTCCTCGAGGCGGCGCACAACGGACGCCGGTAGCTTGCCGGTGATGAGGACTGTCGGCTTCAATGCCCGAGCGACTTGCAATAGCCGCAGTGGTTGCACGGCACGGCCGGCTCGATGATGCAGGGGCCGTCGCTTTCCGCGACGACGAGCAGGAGATGGCTCGCGTGCCCGCCCGATGGCTGGGTCCCTGAGAACGGCGGCATCGCG
>JBIKWH010000140.1:0-5577 GCA_044356435.1 Vicinamibacterales bacterium | reverse complement strand
TCCACCCCGGTCACCCGGATCCGACGGGGACGGTGGACAGCCTGTCGCTGGCGAAGAAGCTCATCGAGAAGGGCGTGAAGGTGAACGCCCAGATGACGGAGAGCTTCAAGGACAACATGCGGAACCGCATGATGCGCATCGGCGCGACGGCGTTCCTGGTGTCGGCAAAGCTGGTGGACCTCCCCATGCTGAAGCTCCTCCAGGAGAACGGCGCGGACCGGAAGATCCTGAACAACACCCAGGACACGCCGCTGATGCTCGCGGCGGGCGTCAGCCTGAGCAACCCGGGTGAGGATGCCGGCAACGAGACGGAAACGCTCGCGACGGTGAAGTGGCTGCTGGAGCAGGGCGAGGACATCCACGCGAAGAACAAGAATGGTGAGACGGCGCTGCACGGCTCGTCCTACCGCGGCTTCGTGCCCGTGACGCAGCTCCTGCTCGAGAAGGGCGCGGAACTGCAGGTGGCGAATACGCTGGGCTGGACGCCGCTGAGCGTGGCGGATGGCGCGTTCTACGCGGGCATCTTCAAGCAGCAGCCGGCCGTCGCGACGGCGCTGCGTCAGGCGTATGCGAAGAAGGGGCTGCCTGTGCCGCCTCCGCCGAATGTGGAAGACGAAAGCGCCAAGGCCGAAGCGGCCAACGGCGGCAACCTGGGTACGGTCGGCCTGGTGGTCGGCCCGAAGCCAGCGGTTGAGGGCGGGAGCGCGACTCCTGCCGGCACCGCGGCCCCGAAGAAGTAAGCACGGTAGCGGTTCGAATCAGAGGAGTCTTGCGATGATGATCACAAAGATGGCGTTGCCCCGGCGGACCTTCCTGCGGGGTGTCGGGACCACGATGGCGCTGCCGCTGCTGGATGCGATGGTGCCGGCCCTCTCTGCCGCGCCGAAGGGCGTTCCGCGAATGGGCTTCTTCCAGACGCCGAACGGCATTTCGATGAAGTACTGGACGCCGACCAAGGTCGGAACCGGCTTTGACTTCACGGCGCCGCTCAAGCCGCTCGAAGCCTACCGGGACAAGATCACGGTGCTCAGCGGTCTGAACAACTACTGCGCGGGCCTCGGCGACGGCGGCGGGCCGCACACGCGCGGCTACGCGGCGTGGCTCTCGGGCATGCTGGCGACGCGCACGGAAGTGCACCCGACGCTCGGCACGACCGTGGACCAGTACGCGGCGCGCGAGTTCGGCAAGGACACGATGATCGAGTCGCTGGAGCTCTCCACGACGACGGGCAGCGTGAAGGCCGGCGCGTGCGAGAACGGCTACAGCTGCCTGTATCAGCTGCTCTCGTGGCGGTCGGCCACGCAGGCGAACCCGCCGGAAGGCGACCCGCGCGTGGTCTTCGAGCGGATGTTCGGCGAGGAGACGACCAACGAGGAACGCACGGCCCGCATGCGCGCGGACAAGAGCATCCTTGACGCGGTGACGGGGCAGATCAACAAGCTGCAGACGAAGCTCGGCGGCAGCGACCGCCTCACCGTGAACGAGTACCTGGAAACGGTGCGCGACGTCGAGAAGCGGATCCAGAAGGCCGAGGCGCAGAGCTCGAACTCGGAGTTCAGCACGGGCGACCGTCCGACGGCGGTGCCGGAGAAGTTCCAGGATCACCGCGAAATCATGTTCGACCTGCTGGCGCTGGCCTTCCAGGCGGACATCACGCGCGTGGCCACCTTCGACATGGGCGGCTCGAACTACAGCTTCCTCGGCGTGCCGGAAGCGCACCATGACCTGTCGCACCACGGCGGGAACCCGGAGAAGCGGCAGCGCCTGGTGAAGATCGACACGTTCAACGTGGCGCAGTTCGCGCGGCTGATCGACAAGCTGGCCAAGACGAAGGACGGCGACGGCACGCTGCTCGATCGGTCGATGATGATGTTCGGCTCGTCGCTGAGCGACGGCGACATGCACAGCCCGCTGGATCTGCCGACGGTCATCGCCGGCGGCCTCAACGGGACGCTGCGCGGCAACGAGCACGTCAACTGGGCGCCCGAAAAGAAGGTGCCGATCTCGAACCTCTACGTCACGATGCTCGACAAGGTGGGCCTCAACGTGCCGCGCATCGGCGACAGCACGGGCGATCTGGCCGAGCTCTAAACCGGATCACGGGAATTACGTCGGGGCCGGTCGCTTCTGGGCGGCCGGCCCTTTTTCTTTGACAGGACGCCATGCCTCGACTCCGCCCCATGTCACGCCTGCTCGTTGTCGCGCCCCTGCTGCTCGCTGCCGCGCTGGCGGTGCAGCCGGTCGCCGGCCAGTCCCCATCCGCTCCGGCCGCCGTCGCGCCCGTGCGGACGATCAATCACCTGCAGTTCATGGTGAAGGATCCGCAGAAGTCGTTCGAGTTCTACATGAAGCTCTTCGGCGGCCACCTCATCGACACGAGCCCGAACGGCTGGACGATGATGCTCGCCGACACGAAGCAGTGGCTCAGCTTCGGCAGGATTCCGGCGGGTTCGACGGTCAAGCCCGGCACGCTCGACCATGCCGGCATCGGCATCGACCTGCCGACGGACCCGACGAAGCTGCGTGACGCGCTCAAGGCCGCGTTCCCATCCGGGAGCGTGCAGTCACCGGGCAAGCCGGGCGACGCGACCTACGACCGGTCGATCTACGTGAAGGATCCGGACGGGTTCAGCATCCAGTTGATCTCGACGAAGGACGACGGCCACCTGCCGCGCGCGGACAAGACGCCCGCCGCCTCGCGCACGCCGGCCAAGGGCTTCGTGCGCTTCCTCGGCCTCAACCATCTCTCGCTCACCGTGACGAGCCGGGAGACGACGCGCGACTTCTACGCGAAGCTGCTCGGTACGACTGTGCGCGACCAGAATCGCGGACAGATCAACGTGACGCTCCCGGGCGCCGGTGCCACGCCGGGTGCGGGGGCCTGGCTGAGTCTGCTCCTCACGAATCCACGGTCGCCGGTGCCGGCCGGCCAGCTTCACCACCTCGGCGTCGGCATCGAGTATCCGGCGGACATCCCCGGGATCGACACGCTGCGCCAGCGGCTGACGGCGGCGTTTCCGGAGCACCGGGTCTACTCGCCGGGACAGCCGAATCCGTCGATGGAGAACAACTACAACCGCTCCGTCTACATCATCGATCCCGACGGTGTGAGTCTGCAGCTGGTGACGCACAAGGACGACGGCTGGCTGGCCGAGTCCACCAAGCAGTAGCCCGCACCGCCCGCGGACGCCGGATGTCAGACGTCCGGTGTCCGCTCGTTCAGCACGTCGGCGATGGCGATGACCACCGCGAAGAGCACCGGCCCGAGCAGGATGCCCAGCAGGCCGAAGACCTGCACGCCGCCGAGCAGCGCGAAGAAGATCGTGAGCTGATTCAGCCCGGCGCGGTCGCCCACCAGCAGGGGCCGCAGGAAGTTGTCGACGCTGCTGACCACGGCGCCACCCCAGACCGCCAGCACGATCGCCTGCGGCCAGTGTCCGGTCAGCGCCAGATAGGCGGCGCCGGGCGCCCAGACGGCCGCCGCGCCGATGAGCGGCACGACGCCTGCGATGGCGGCCACGATGCCCCACAGGGCCGCCGAGGGCACGCCGAGCACCCAGAACATGGCACCCGTGAGCACGCCCTGCAGCAGCGCAATCGCAATGATGCCGTAGACCCCCGCGTAGATGACCTCGGCGATTCTGGTCAGAAGCGCTTCGTTGCGCCGGCGGTCGAACGGCAGCAGATCCGTGACGCCCTTGAGCAGTGGGTCGCCGTCGCGCAGCAGGAAGAAGACGGCAAAGATGACGAAGAGAAACGACACGACCGCGCCCGTGATGCCGGCCGCGATGGAGAGCGTGTAGGCGCCGGTGGCCTGCGCCAGCCCGGCGGCGTGATTCGCCGTCCACGCGATCATGTCCTGGACGTCCATCTGCAGGGTCCGGGAGAGCCACGCCAGGGCGCGGGCGGCCGGTGAGGCCGGCTCGGCCGAGGCCTCGATGAACAGCTGGGCGGTTTCGCGCAGCGCCAGCACCTGATTGACGGCCAGCGCCACGAGGCTCGTCAGCGGCCCCACGACCACGATGACGACCAGCAGGCTGGTGACGAGCGCGCTCAGCGTCGGGCGTTTCGTGCGAAGGGCGAGCCGGCGGTGCAGCGGGTGGAAGATCGTGGCCAGCACGATCGCCCAGGCCAGCACGCCGAAGAACGGCTGCAGGATCCGCAGGCAGAGATAGACGATGAGCGCCGTGGAGCCGAGGAAGACCGTCCACTTCAGCGCCCGCTCGGTGGAGATCGACTGGCGCGTCTCGTCGGTGGGCATGCAGCCAGTCTAGGCGCCGGGCATCCCGCGGTCCACGATCACCAGTTCGTTCGCGATCCGTCCGCCCGAGAAGGTGAAGAGCGTGAGCGCCTTCATGAAGCCTTCCCCTTTGGGCGTCTTCGCCACCACGTCCACGAGACAGGCGATCTTGTCGCCCTCGGCGACGAGCTCCCGGATGACGTGACGGGAGGACCCGGCGCCGAAGCCGCTCGTCATGGCCGTGAACTGCGCGAGCGAGATGGCCGGGGCGCCGCCGAACTGGAACGTGGCGTCCGGCGTGCAGAGCGAGGCGATCTTGTCGACCTCCCGGCTGTCGATCGCGTCGTAGTACGCCCGTATCGTGTCCTTGTCCTGCTCCGACATCGCACCTCCCTGGTCGGCACGTAGTCTATCGCTCCCCGTGGTTGCTCGGGGCCGCGGGCCGTGCGACAGCTTGAGGGCCGGAGGCTCCGGGGCTTCGTGGCAGCATGGATTCCATGACTCTGCTCCCGTCTGCACGCACCTCCGCTGTCGCGCTTCTGGGCGCGCTGGCGACGTCCACCTGGCTGTTTACGACGCAGGCCGCGCTCGACGCGCAGAAGCCGGCTTCGACGGACGTCCCGCAGTTCCAGTTCGACCCCACCTGGCCGAAGCAGCCGTTCCCGAAGAACTGGATCGTCGGGAACGTCATCGGCGTGGCCGTCGGGCCGAATGACCACATCTGGATCCTGCACCGGCCGTCCGGGCTGACCGATGGCGAGAAGGCCGCGTCGCTCACGCCGCCAGCCGCGGAGTGCTGTATCCCGGCGCCACCGGTTGTCGAGTTCGACCAGGCGGGCACGCTGCTGAACGCCTGGGGCGGGCCGGGCGAGGGCTACACGTGGTCGAAGCCGGGCGGGGAGCACGGGCTGAGCGTCGACCACAAGGGCAACGTCTGGGTCGGCAACCTCAATGACTCGCACCTGCTCAAGTTCACGCCGCAGGGAAAGCTCCTGCTGCAGATCGGTAAGCCTGGCGCGGTCAAGGTGCCGAACAGCGACACGACGGCGCTGGCGGGCGCCACCGGTGACGTTGATCGCCGCACGAATGAACTGTTCGTGGCGGACGGCTACCAGCACCGCCGCGTGATTGTGTTTGACGCCGAGACAGGTGCCTACAAGCGGCATTGGGGCGCCTACGGCAAGCCGCCGGCCGAGGTGACCGGCGTGAAGTTTTCGGCTGACGCACCGCCCCCGCCCCACTTCGACACGGTGACGTGCGCGCGTCCGAGCCACGACGGGCTCGTCTACGTGTGCGACCGCACCAACCACCGCATCCAGGTCTTCAAGACGGATGGT
>JBIKWH010000467.1:0-5608 GCA_044356435.1 Vicinamibacterales bacterium | reverse complement strand
AACAGCCCAAGATTCCGCCCCAGTGGTGGAAAGGGGGCACCCTCGGAGATTCGAACCTGGGCGAGTGGAACCAGGCCACCTTTGGCAATGGTTTGGCCACGGCCTCGGCCTGGGTCTATGAATTCGACAAATTTGCCAATAAAACCGGCGAGCTACTAATCCGCAATTCCAAGACCGGCGAGCTGGATCCCGTCAAATACTTGGCAGCATCCCTGCAGCTGGTAAATGCGATCTCGCTCTCCAGCCAAGACAAACCCGACGCCTGGCACCTGCGCACCGCTGAGTTGGCCCTGTTGGCAGCTTATACAATGGGCTGGCTTGATGACTCCCAAGGCACGTTGCCCAGCTTGGACGATCCCGAAATTCAAGCAGCATTGGTTCAAACAATTTTGGCAGAGAAAGGTTAAATTTTGGTTTCGTTTTTTAACTCATCTTAATCATTTTGGGAGGCAAAACCCTCCCCCACAGGATCAAAAAGCACTTGACAATGCTATGACTGGATTTCGACGATTACTTGATTTGCAATAACCAAAATTATTGAATATAAAGAGAGGACTCCATGCGCGATCTGACGATACCCACCCCCCGGCTCTCCCTGCAAACCCGACTGGGTGATCTGCTATCTCAGCAGGTACAACTCCTGGCTGAATTGCCCCTGATGCTGGTACCCATGCAGCAGCTCCCCCTGCTTGAAGGTGTCCAGCCCAAGAAAATCGACCCTTATCCCACCCGCTGCCCCTATTGCTATCGCGCCCTGACACGCCGTGGGGGTATGAGCATTGCCGTGAAGTTTCGCCAGTGGATTGCCCGCAATGTCGATCAGGTCAGTCAGGCTATCATGCAGCGCCAAGCCGAGCGCCCCCTGCCCAAAATTGTGCTCCGGCCGGACCTCGAATATGGCCTTGAACTCGAAGCCCAGGCCCTGGGGATCACACTCAATGAACTGATCAACCAGCTGGGGGATCGGTATTTGGAGGGCGGGCTCAAGGTGCTGAAGCG
Organism: Vicinamibacterales bacterium; assembly: GCA_044356435.1. Lineage (GTDB taxonomy): Bacteria > Acidobacteriota > Vicinamibacteria > Vicinamibacterales > UBA2999 > CANKJK01. The sequence continues at coordinate 4,609 of JBIKWH010000467.1, read as the reverse complement.
GAGACGGAAACGGATTGAATTATTATAGCGATATAATGATTAATATTAATTTCATCGATGATTGGTCAAAACATGCTTATTGATAAATGCCCCGAATGTAGTCAATCTGTTTCTCTTGCCTCAACAACCCAGAGAAAATACTGTAAATTTTGTGGCTGGGTTGAACCAATTCCAGACGTCAAAAACATTCAAAATTCAAGTATTGAACAACAAAGAACAATTGATCAATCACAAGATATTGAGCCAATCGCCAATACTGATGTAAAAAATAATAATCTTAAAATAATTGGTGCTGCCGTTGTAATTGCTGCGTTGGCTTTTTTCTTCGGGCGCAATTCCAACAATAACTCTTCTCAAAAAAATGAAAATGTAAGTATTAGCAACAATTCTGAAAGCCAAGTTCAAAAAAGTGCATTACCAACTTCAAATCCGATAAGTACGCCAACAAGCACCCCAACAATAAATCCAGATGCAACTTTAGCTATGACAGAAATTTTAAATGCATTTCAAACCATTTATTCAAAATCTGAAATTGGATTAAATTATCTTGAGCATGCTGATGAACTCCAAGATCTGAAGGTAAAATACGATACTTTATCTCCAAGAGCGATAGCTGAAAAATCATATGTTTCAGATATCGTATCATTAAGTTCTGTAATTGTAATGCTTCAAGAGGCACATTTGTACTGGAAAGAAGGTATAAAAAATTCTAATCCAGATAAAACCATTTATGCATTTCCTGAATTAAAAACAAGAATGACTGCACTAGGTGTCCCTAGTTATGCTGAAGAACAAGTTGAAATATTCAGAAATGCAGGCCATAATATCGCGAGAGATCCTAGTTTAGAAAATAGAGTAAGTTATAAACTATTGGTGAAAGCTTTATGGGATAAGTCTGAATCAGAATTTAGGCAAATTAAATCAAAATATTAACGATTTCACATTCTAAATTAGCCAATAATTACACCCCTAAATTAGCCAATAATCAGCCAATCGCCATAATAAAACCATTATGGCACACGGTCCAGAGAAGATAGATGAAGTCAGAAGACTCCTCAAACAAGGCCTCAGCAACCGCAAAATAGCTGGACAGGCCAGCGTCTCCGTGGACTTCGTGAAGAAGATTCGCGCCGATGTGCAAAAGCCGATAGATTTCACGCAGCAGGCACGCGCCCGCAAGTCTGAGAGCGCCGTCAAAAAAAGCGCAAATACTGCCCCAAAAACCACCCAGGCAAAGCCGCAAAGCAAAGCTGCATTTGCCTCTCACAGAAAACCACCCAGCGAAAACGACGACGACAAAAACCACCCACTGGGCAAAAACCACCCAGCGCAGTTTGAGCTGAACGATCTGCTCAAACTGCCCATTCAGGTGGAGTTCCCTGAGAAGCTCTTTGATATGACGCCCGAGGAGATCGACCGCGAGCACCGCGAGAATCTGCGCCTGCTGATGGATACCCTGATGCTCAATTTTGCAAAGAAAGACTTCAATGCCCTGAAATGCACCAAGATCACCCTTGAGGCCATGTTGATCGGCATGACAGCCGAGCGCAAACTCCACCAGATTGAGAGCAAAGGCAAGCAAAAAGACTTCAGCGGCGTGACCTTCAATGTCAAAGGGCAGCATACCGGCATAGAAACGGAGGCGCTGCCCAACCAAGATGAGCACGACTGGCCAAATCCATACCAGCAAACCTCTGCCGTTTGACCCCGACGAAGTAGAGCTGTTCCCGCAGCAGGCGAACTTTGCCATGCTCGACGATTACAAGTTTAAGCTTTTCAGCGGCGGCGTGGGTACTGGCAAGAGCCGTTTCGCTGGCAGCTATTACATGATTCGGCGGGCCTTTCAGAATCCCGAGACCCTTTATGTGCTAGGGGCAAATTCGTATAAGCAGCTCAACCAGGCCACCCTTCGGGCCTTCTTTGCCACGCTCAAAAAGCACCACATCCGCTTTGTGGTCAATCGCAAGCCACCTGCCGCCTGGGGTGTGGATAAAGAATGGGAGAGCCACCATGGCATTTTGACCCTGGAGAATGGCGCCCAAATGCTTCTCTGGAGCTTTGACCGCTATGACCTGATCGAAGGGATCGAGATCGGCGGATTCTGGATTGACGAAACCCGCAAAACCAAAGAAGGGGCCTGGCTCTATTTGGTAGAGCGCCTGCGCTGCCCCATGTCTCACTTCTTGCATGGCCGTGTAACGACGACGCCTGGCGGTCGGGCCCACTGGCTCTTTAAAGAGTTTCAGAAGGATCCTCGCTTTTACAAAATCATCTACATGGCCACGACTGAGAACACAGAGCTGCCAGCCGAATACCTGGACCATCTCTTTTCATCGATCGATCCTTTGCTGCTGGCCCAGGAGCTGGGGGGCCGGTATATCGACCTGCAGCAGGGCAAAACCTATTACTGCTGGGACAGCCAGGTCAATGGTCAGCTGGTCTGGCCTTATGATCCCCTGCGCCCCCTGGTCTTTGCCCTCGACTTCAATATCCTCTCCAAGTCGCCCATCTCCTGCGTAATTGGCCAAGAGCATTACAATTTCGAGCTGGGCATCTGGCAACTGCAGGTGATTGATGAAATTGTGCTGCCATTTGGCGACACCCAGAAGGCCAGCAATGAATTTCTCAACCGGTACCGCAATCACCCCGGCGAAGTGCATGTCTATGGCGATGCCTCTGGAGAGTTTCGCACTGTGAGCGAGTTCAAAGTGATCCGCGATGCCCTGGTACCCACCTTTCGGGATCGGCTCAAGTTTCCCGACACAGGACGCCGCGCCAACCCCCTGGTGAATGAGCGTGTTACTTCAGTCAATCAGGCCTTTCTCAATGGCAAGATGCAGGTGCGCCTGTTTGTGGACATGAAAAAATGCCCCCGTCTGGCTGCCGACCTTGCCGAAGTCGAGAACAAACCAGGGGGAGGCATCGAGAAAAAAGATCCGCTGCTGACCCACTCCTCAGACGCGCTGGGGTATTGGGTCTATGTCAGACTGCCATCGATTCATGCCCAAAAGCGGCGGGCAGTGAAGGGCAATCACTGAGTCCAAATTTCTGTTTTGGCGCATTGGGTATAATTGAATTGAGCGAATATTTGAGGGCAAACCCAATGAGCATACTTTTTCAGAAAAATGACCCCGACTTGGTATCACAATGGAGAGCGATTATTCTCTTTGGCCAAAATACTGCATCTTATAAATTTGCCCTGGCTCAAACTTTGCTTAAGTTTGCTAAGGAACAAAAGCAGGTACTCACATTTGATGATATCGGCGAATCGTTTACTCGGTTCATTCTCGAACATGTTCAGAGTGGAAAAAAACAAACCACTGCATCGAGCAGCAAATTTTTAAATGCTTGTCAGGAATTTTTGGATCAAAAAATAGACAAAAATTCACTGCAAAATATAACTGTGAGCCAAGGTTTACGGTATGTATTGGATGCTTTTCATGTAGTAGGTAAAGAGAGCGTTCCCGAACCCTTTTACAGCGTAGACAAAACCCAAAAGCGCCTTTATATCAGCGATAGCCTCTTGAAGATCAGTGAGGAATTTCAATTTCAAAATCTTGAAAATGAAGTTGCAGCCCGTTGGTCTCTCGTAGAAACAGCATGGGATCTCAATATGAGTGCCAATCTGCTCAAAATTGAGCATGATGTGGATAAAGGGCAGTTTTTCACAACCCACAAAGACATGCGCAGGATTAACGTCACGTCTGCCAGAGACTCATTAAACGGGTATCAAAAGGGCCACTGTTTTTATTGTTACGCCCCCATATCCATTGTGGGAGGATCTGAACAACTGGCACATGTCGATCATTTTTTCCCTCATAAGAACAAACTCAGTCACCAAATTGTTGGCGCAGATGTGAATGCAGTATGGAATCTGGTATTGGCTTGCTCTAACTGTAATCACTGCAAACTGGCAAATACGCCAAGCCAGCTTTATCTGAACAGGCTTTACACGCGCAATGAATTTTTGATTGATAGTCACCACCCATTGCGTGAGACCTTACTTATGCAAACTGGAAATGCAGCAGAAAAACGCAGGTCTTTTCTTGAGTTTCAGGATAAAATTTCTATTCAAGCAAGTATTCATCGCTGGGCCACAGAAGAAGTCTGCCCTCCCAAGTTTTAAAACCTGGGGATTACCCCCCAAATAAGCCAACCCCAGCGCCGCCTATGCTCAAAGCATGTTCAGCGGCGCTTTTTCTCACACCAATCCAGATATGATTCGGGCCAATGCCTGGATTCGCCTCAATGGCATGACCGAGGAGCAGAGGGAGATCCAGCAATACCAGGACTGCTACCATGGCCGCCTGTTTGCGCCCAAAGACGATTTTGCTGCCTCACACATGAAGCCCTGGGGCATGAAATGGGACGCCAGGGGCAACCCGGTACCCAAAAGCCAGTGGAAGCCCATGTATGTGACCTCTTTGGCCAAGTGGATAGTCTCTTTTCACAGCGCCAAACTCTTCAGCGAAAATTCGTTTCCAGATATCAAAGTCACCTGCTCCAGCCCAGATATATACAGCAATCTGGAACCCGACCCCGAAGCTGCCGAAGGGGATCCCGAGGCCGCCCGCCGCCAAGCCGCCAACGATAAACTCCATGCCCTGCT